>JAEMPV010000055.1 GCA_022759145.1 Caldisericum sp. | reverse complement strand
ATGATAAAACCAACTCTTACAGATGAAAAGACAAGGCTTTCCTACGACTGATTTCTTAATAGCAATTAACTATCTGAATCTCCTTACATAGTAAGTATGTCCCTGGTAATTAACCTTCTTTATCAAGCCCTTTTCAACAAGGGCTTCGATTACTTTTGGGTCTCCTTTGTCCGATTCTAATAACTTTTGCACTGCTTCTTCTCTCATAGGATGGACTGCAGTAATACTCAGTATGTCCCTCTCAAAATCCCCAGAATGAGAGAACGCATCTCCTTCATACCCAATGAGATACTCAACCCTTCCCCGAAGCACACTTTCAAAAGCCTGAAATGCCTCGTTAAGAACTTCTTCCGCAGGAGGCGATGCCCAATCCTCTGCAGGTGGGCGTGTTGGAATTGAGATGTAAGCAGTTTTCAAATTTGGAAGTGTCGATAAATATCTTGCAATACGTTCAAATTCATCTCCATAATTGACTCTATCGACAATCATCGTTTCGGAAATAAGCGTCCCTTTGAAATCGGTGCTAAAGGCTTTGATACCATCAAGGATCTTTTCTAAGTCAAGGCTTCCATAAGCCCTGTCAATCTTTCGCCACAAGTCAACTGATACCGCATCAACCTTAACTGAAACAAGGTCAAAGTTCATTAAATCCATTCGAACACTTTCAAGATACATTAAACTCGAGTTAGTTATTATTGCAACAGGCTTTCCTAATTTCTTTATGAGTTTTGCCTCAATGCCTAAATTTACATCCAGGGTGGGCTCACCATCAGGAACAAATGTTATATAATCAATTTTACCGCCAATTCTTTCTACGCTTTCTACCTTTCTTTTAACACTTTCAAAAATTTCCTCGGGCTTGTAAAATGCGGACCTCTCAATAGTCATTTTCAAACTTCTGCCAAGTTGACAATACACGCAAGAGTATGTGCAAATCTTTGGTGGTATGTTATTTACTCCCAAACTCTTGCCCAAACGCCTTGACGGCACCGGACCAAACACTAAATTAACTTCGTTAAAGATTCCCATATATTTTTTATCTCTTTTGAAACCGAACTTTCGGGACTATATTCTACAACAGGAAGCCCTTCGACCATCGCTTCTGTTACAACAGGGTCAAAAGAAATCCTTCCCAAAACAGGAATATCATTTTTCTTGCAATATTCTTCTATCCTTTCGGTATTTTCAATATTTATATCATACTTATTAACTACAACAAACGGCTTTACGGAAAAATGCTTTATAAGTTCAAGAAGCCTTTCAAGGTCGTGAATCCCCGATTCCGTAGGCTCGGTAACAACGAGTGCATAGTCGGTATTTGTAACTGATGAAATAACGGGGCACCCAATTCCAGGAGAGCCATCGATAAGAATGAGAGGCTTTTTATAGTCCTGTGCGACCATACTTGCAAAAAGACGCGTCATAGTAACAAGTTTCCCTGAATTTTCCTCTCCCGGAAAAAGAAGTGCATGCACCATCGGTCCATATTTTGTTTGCGATATATAGATTTCGCCTGCTTTCCTTTTTGTGTAAGAAATTGCAGAAACCGGACACACAAGACCACAAACGCCACACCCTTCGCATAAAAACTGATCTATGTTAAAGTCATCATCAATTGCATCAAACCTGCAATTCTCAATGCAAAGACCACACCTTACGCATTTTTCTTTATCGATGTTTGCAAGTTTTGATCCATAAAAATCTTTTGTATTCAAAACTTCTGGCTTTAAAAGTAAATGCAAATCCGGAGCATCAACATCACAATCCACAACAACCGAATTATTCGAAAGCACCGCAAGCGACGCCGTTAATGTTGTTTTGCCTGTCCCACCTTTTCCACTTAAAACAACAATCTGTTTCATTTTTCCACAATCCTTTCGATATCCTCATAAAGTTTTCTAAACTTATCCTTCCACATCTCAAAAACTTTTATAAAGGGAACTGCCTTAGAATAAAGTTCGGCAATTTTTCTGTCAAAGGGAATCTCAAGCAGTATCGGAATATTCTTTTCCTTGCAAAAATCGTAAACTCTTCTATCTCCGAGATTTGCTCTATTCACAACGACGCCAAAAGGTATTTTAAGTTGCTCTAATACATCCACTGCAATCTTAAGGTCATGAAGACCAAAAGGAGTAGGCTCTGTAACAAGAATCGTAAAATCACTTCCCGAAACAGATGCAATGACCGGGTCTGATGCACCCGGCGGTGAATCGATAATCACCAACTTATCTTTGTTGGTCTTCCTTTTTACCTCCCTTATAATAGGGACTGCAAGAGGCTTTGAAACCTCGAGTTCACCATATACAAAATCAATGTTTCCTATCTTACCCGTTTTCAAACTTCCAATTCTAAAGGGTCTTTCTTTCATTGCATGCACAGGACACACAAGGACACAACCGCCACAACTATGGCACAACTCAGGAAAAATTTGCACCTTTTTCGGAGACACAAGGATAGCACTAAATTCGCAAAATTCTGCGCATTTTTTGCAGTGCGTACATAATTCCTCATTAACCTCGGGAACGGGCATCTCTACTTCCATAACATTATCTATCTGGGGCTTTATAAACAGGAAGGCATTAGGCTCTTCGACATCACAATCAAGAAACTGGATTTCCTTATCTTCCAAAGATAAAGCAAGGTTTGTTGATACAAGAGTTTTGCCCGTGCCACCTTTACCGCTTGCAACAGAAATTATCATAGTTCCTCAATGCTCCTCAAAGCGATTGCATTCCTTGGGCATACATTCACACAGTCGCCACAACCGATACACTTATTGATATCAACCTCTGCAACCCGATTAACTATGCTTATAGCGCCGGTTCTACAAACATTTGCGCACACACCACAGCCAACGCATAGATCTTTTTCAACATACGCCTTTTTTGAGGTTGCTTGAGACTCAGTTACACCCATATTGGAATGAACACCATAATTTGCTATGCCCACGCCTCGACCTAATCCCATTCCTCTTCCGTATCCCATGCCTCGACCACGCCCCATACCTCTTCCTAATCCACGACCTCTACCATGTCCTCCACCACCAATTACATAGCGCATACTATAACTCACCTCTCTTTAACTTCTCAACTACATCTTTTACCGTTCCCGATACACCTGTTATAATCTTTACATTGCCTGATTTGAGTGCTTGTTCCGCATTTGGACCGACATTTCCGCTTACAAGGACCTCAACACCTTCATCTATCAAAAGTTGGGCTGCATTTACTCCTGCACCACCTTGCCTTCCTGCACCACTATTTTCAACCACCTTAAACTGCATAGTATCTGTGTCAACAATAATAAAATACGCACATCTACCAAATCTTGGGTCAATCAAAGCATCTAATGTATTACCACTCGAAGTTATAGCAACTTTCATCATACACCTCCATAAAAATTTGCGTCCGGGAAGTAACAGAACCTCCCGGACAGATTTCAAAGATTACTTTTCAGTCTGTTTTTCTAATTCTGCAAGGCGTGCTTTTATTGCATTGAGTTCTTCTTCAAGCGCCTTTGCCTGCGCTGAAAGAACTGCCTTCTCATCAACTTGTGTGTAACCGTATCTATAGGGGTACCCGGAAACTGGAGCATACCTAAAGCCCCATCCATAGCCACGCCCATAACCAAAACCACGGCCGAACCCAAATCCTCTACCGTATCCAAAGCCTCTTCCTATCGGATTGAGATAACCTGGAACACCGTAACCTGCACAATAACCTAAACCTCTGCCGGTTCTTGGTCCTAAACCAAGAGGACCAGTCCTATCGCCTAATGGCATACTCATTCACCTCCTTTCTTTATGTTTACTTGTCTTACCATATGCGAGCCACACTTTGGGCAAACCTCAAACCTGCAAGGCTTACCTCTTTCGTGTGGCTTTATGTATCCACAGTTTGGACATACGCAATAATCGAATGCACTAACTAAATTCTCATCAAATTCAACAGGACCGCCTGTAATCCTTATCGCCTTCCCATTCACAATTGCATCGGCCACTTTCCTGTGTGCTTCTTCTATAATCCTTCCAAATGTTTGCCTTGAAACATTCATACGCTTTGCAGCCTCTTCCTGATACAAGCCTTCAAGGTCTGCAAGCCTTAATGCCTCTAACTCATCGAGGGTAAGCACAACTTCCTCAATATTGCTAACATCAACTCCATCTGGTCTAAAGTAATCAAGGCGTGGAAGCCATCCAATTCTTCTTCTAAATCTTGGTCGAGTCATATTTTCACCTTCAATA
>JAEMPV010000054.1 GCA_022759145.1 Caldisericum sp. | reverse complement strand
CAAAAGACAAAAAATCTTATCCTACACCGCCGAAATGTAGGATAAGACAACCTCCCCCTCTGAAACCTGTATTACGGGACAACGGTCAGACCGATTTCCAAAATGCCTTCGGACCGGACAAAACTCTATGGCTACGCTATAGGCTATAGCCTTTTCAGAAAGTCTCAAATATAGGGCTAATTTCTCACCCGAGGTATTATCCTTAATTATATTATCCTAATAAACCCTCAAGGCTGGTTGAGGTAGTAACGTGAGTTATATTTTTAATTAACAGTTGGAGGGGTTATATGAATATAAAATGGGAGGAGCTAGAACAAGATCTTAAAAATAATGGAAAGATCCGGGGATTCCTAAAAGAACGATTTGGAATGTATAGAACAGAAATAGATAGAGAAATTGAGGGAATTATCAAAAGCATAAAAGAATCTAAGCTACCCAATAATCTTTGGTTATGGGAGAATAAGACAATCCCAGGTATAGAAAAAAGAAATCCTGCGAGAGCCGACTTACTTAAGTTAATCCTTGAGAAAATAAGGAGCCGTGCTGATAAATATGGATTTCTTGATGAGCCAGTGAAGGAAGACAAAAAAGATGAAGCTAAATTTCAAGAGATATCAGATCAACTTAGCGGAATAATTGGCAGAGTAACCATTACAAGAAACACCCCAGCTACTCCATATGACTTTTATTTCTGGCTAAAATCAGACACTGATATCCACATAGAACCTGGAGAATTTATTGAAGTAAACCTTGCAGATACTAAAATAGCTATTGCTACAGTGGAAGAAATATATTCTGTTTCTGATAGAGAAACGCCGATTTCCGACTTTTACGGTTTTAGTTACGGACAGCCAGAAGAAGAACCTCCAACGGAAATTCCTGTTATAAGAGTTGGAAAGGCAAGGATTATCCACAGAGATGATGGTATACAAGCTCCTTTTATCAAGAGCCACACAATAAGAAAATCTATGGCAAGTAATATTCAACGTGTCCTTCAGAACATGGTTAAGCCTGAAAACAGAGTCTTGCTTGGTTTTGTAGAAGATGGGTTTTCTACTCTTGTACCGGTATATGGAGATTATGAATATATATTTGGATACAAGGCTGCTCACGTGAATATTACCGGAAAATCTGGCGTAGCCGGTAAAACAAGCTATGCTCTGTTTTTAATTGCTTCTGCTTTATCCAAATCCAAACAGGACGAGACAAAGTCTCTAGCAGTAGTAGGCTTTAATGTCAAAGAAAAAGACTTACTAGCAGTAAAGAACTTTGAATTTAACAGTTTAGACGATGCAATATCGGAACTTGAAAAAATGCCGGAATACAAAGACGATGCTTCCATGTGGGATAAAGCAAAAGAGGAGGGTGTAGACCCGATAAAAATCTTCAAGGAACATTCTCGTATTTTTGAACCGGCAAAAGATTACTCTTATGGATTGCAGGATTTACTAGAAAGAGGACCTTATGTGTTTTTATCTCTGTTTGATATCTCAGATATAGATGATAAGTTTGAATCTCTCATTCTAAGTATTGCTGAACAGTATAAAGATAATAATACGAGTTTCATGAAACTAATAAATGACCTTAATTCGAAGCTTAGAAACCACAGAGATAACCAACATATAAATATATCATATACAACCCACCACGTCAGCACAGTTCAGAAATTTCTAAACCGTCTTAATAAAATTTTACATAGTAAGGTTGTGGAGAAAGAAAAACCAAAGGGGCATCCTCTAAATATTTACAATATAGAAGCGGGTGATTTTTGGATAGTAGACATAAATCCTTTGAAGGACAATGAAAAGAGAATGGTGTTCTTTTCTATTCTTTCTGATCTATCTTCTATCCTAGAAAGCAAAAAACAAGGAGATCCAGATTTAAGAACTTTTCCTTCAAGAGTAGCTATATTCGTAGATGAATTAAACAAATTCGCTCCTTCTACAAGGGGTGCATACTCTCCAATTAAAAACTTCTTAATTGAAATTGCAGCCCGCGGGAGAAGTATAGGTTTATCTCTTATAGGTGCAGAACAGTTTGCTTCTCAGATAGATGAGGAAATATTAGGTAACTGCTCCACCTACCTTATAGGTAAAACTGACAATGTAGAACTTTCAAACAAGTTCTACAAAAAATTGCCTGAAGGACTGCAAAAGCGTGTAGAGAATTTAAGAGCTGGGCAATTGGTATTAATTCACGAAGCGATAAAGGTTCCCATTTTCATAAGGTATCCCATACCTTTACATAGAGTTGGAGAATAAAGCAATGGCGAAAAGTAGATGGTTAATTCCACATTGCGTATTAGAAGAAGAGGGTAAACCTCTTTATGATCAAACAGACATATACTATGAAAAAAGTTCTCTAAGACATGAAGTTGTTGATCTTACTAGTCCTCCATCCTTTAGTTTTAACATTTTCATAGATGGAACTATGCGATTGTATAATGTGGGAACAGCGAGACCTTATACGCCATTATACCTTGCGGTAGTTTCGGCTGCTACCTTAAGAAGAGAAGGTAGAAAGTTATTCAATACAAACATATCTAGTAGTTTATACTTACTTTTATTTCCTTTTCAAACATACAGAGAATACTTACAAGAAGCACAAACTGAAGTTTCATATGCAGATGTTGAGAATTTCATAAATCAGATTAGTCGATGGTTCAATGCTAGAGGACTCCAGAGTTTTAAGGAAGATGACCTTGACTATACGAGAATAGGCGGGAGAGAGATTTTTAAACATAAAAATTGTCTCATTATCTGTGATATTTCCAAGAGAGGTGTTGTTCAAAAGGGCAATTATTTAATCTCCAGGGAAGACTTGTTCAATCCTCAAAAAATAAAGGAGGCTGCAAAAGCAAGGGTTAGACGTATTATGGAATTACTTGAGTTTAGATGTTTACTGGAAGCAAGCGACAGTTTCAGTGATTATTATATTTTAAAGGATGGATTGATAGATAGATACAACAGAGTAAAACATATTTTCGGTATTGATAAACAAACTTATCAGGCTATGCTGATGAATGTGGTGGGCTTTATAAAATATCCAAGAAAAATCCCTGCCGAAGTAAGAATTAACATGTTAAGCCTGAGTGAATCTCAATATTATAGATGGGTAGGAAGACCTGAAGATGATGAAGACGACGAAAGCAATCTGTATCCTTCACCCGATTACAATGAACTCTTTGATTTTGCACTGTTGAGATTTAGAAGATTACCTAACTTTCTTGATACTCCAATAGGGATTGTAAAACTTCAGACTTTAAAAAGGGAACACAACAAAGATGATTTGAAAGAAATTGTAAAAGCGGTTTTACGAGAAAGGTATCCCCTTCCCTCAGATCATAGGCGGATTTATTCTGAACCTTTTCCTATTGAAGAGGCAGAAAAAGTAGCTAAAGCACAATTGCCATCTGAGGACAGAATTAGAGGCTTGGTGTATTCTCTTATGTAATAGCTTGTAAATCGCCGTGCATCGGCTTTCCAAATTTTCTTAATCTCTAGTATTTCCTCTGGTCTTAGAATTTGTAATCCAGTATGCTTTTCTAATTCTAATACCTTTTCCAAGATTTTCTTTCGTGCTTCAAGAGAAAGTACGCCTTTATTGTTTGTCGCTGGTTGTCCATTGCGACGGAATGGAAGTCTGTTTTGGGGATTATCGCAGAAATTTACCAACCAATTCCTAAATTCATAAAGCTTTTTAAGAACCTCATTGTTTACAGCTTGATTTCTAAGCGTCTTATCATCCCTTACCACAGT
>JAEMPV010000053.1 GCA_022759145.1 Caldisericum sp. | reverse complement strand
TTTTTGAAGCCGAATATCCAAATCACAAAAACAGTTGATAAAGATAATGCTTCTCCCGGTGACTCACTTTTGTATAAGATTAACATCAAGAATACAGGTGATGGCTCTGCAAGGAACTTCAGTCTGCAAGACCCAGTCCCGTCAGGTCTTATCATTGATGCTAATTCTATAACTGATGGACCTCCACCTGGAACAGGAACAACAATAACCGGGATGACGCATTCTGTTAATGGTAATACAATTGAGTGGCAAATTTCTAATCCACCAGACAATGCTTTCCCAGCAGGTGCTGAAACAACTCTTTCATTTAGAGTTTTAGTATCAAATACTGCTTCAGGCACAATATGCAATAGCCCATTAATTTTGAATTCAGAGTGTTGCTATCAGAATTATCAAATTCCAACAAATGCCTGCACAAAAATTACAGCAACGCCAATAAAAGTTACAAAGAGTATTGTTGAGGTAAATGGTCAACCTGCACAAGATCCTGTAAGATTGCAGCCAGGAGATATTGTTAGGTTCAGAATAAAAGTCGAAAACAAAGGCACTCTGCCTGTTTACAATGTTGATGTGTATGACACTCTTCCAACGGGATTTGTATATCAATCTAATTCATCAAGGTATCAAAGGACTAATGGTTCGGTTCCAACAACATGGACAAGTGCTCAAGATCCAAATACCTCTCCATACCAAACGCCTCCTCCACCTCCGCCAGGATTTTCAGGTTATCAGTGGCATATCCAACAAACGCTTGAAGGCACGGATGATAATGGCGGAACAACAGGTTCGAGTCTTGATACGCTCTACCTTGAATTTCTTGCAAAAGTTACAACTAATGCTCCTGCTTCACCAATTGGATCTTATGCTGTAAATGTTGGAGATGTGTCCTGCACAACCGATATGCAAGGGAACACTCCTATTGATAGAAGTGTTATTGACACAAGCAGTGCAAAAGCCTGGGCATTGGTTTATAAGCCACAACTTCAAATTTATAAAAGTGTTTATTCAATAAATGGAAACACTTCAGATACCACAAGAGTTCAGCCAGGCGACACGGTAAGATATAAAATACAGGTTAAAAACACAAGCGGTTATGGTCTTGCTATTGCAGTTGTAACTACAGATACTCTTCCAACGGGATTCACATACATAAACGGAACGACAAGTGCTACCTGGACTGGTGGAAGTTCTACAAGTAACCCCACCATTTCAGGAAATCAATTGACTTTCTCCTTCAACAATCAGGCGCAAATCGCACCAGGTGATTCCCTTGTTATCTACTATAGTGTAAGAGTTGCTTCATCTGCTTCTCTTGGTAAGAACTGCAACTCAAGTTCTGCCCAGGGAAGAGACCTTGATAATGGAACAATTTCCGCATTTGCTCCAGATGGAAGTGGTTCATCATCAGCATGTGTTGATGTTTATAAACCTGTTTTGAGAGTAACAAAACTTCCACAAAGCTATATAGCAACAGTTGGGAATCCCGTGACTTTCATTGTTAAGATTGAGAACCTCGATTCTTATGCACAGGCAAAAAGCATTAATTTGAGCGAAGTTATTCCTTCAGGCTGGAACTATGTTAGTGGCAGTTCCTATAAAGTTAAAAATAACGGTGCTTTGCCTTCAAATTGGGGATCACCTATAACAGAACCAACACAAACCGGGCAAACATTAACATTCAATCTTAATGAGACGCTCTTACCGACTGATGATTCTGGTGGAACTACAGGAACCAATCAAGACACACTCTGGATTAAATTTAATGCAGTGCCTACAAATGCATCTCCTGGCTGTGCTAATAAAGACACTGTTACTGTAACTTATCAGGACAATAATAATGGCTCTTACACACCTGTGACAGATGAAGCAAATGTTTGTGTCTGTTCACCAAAACTTGAAATGGATAAATCTGCTGATCTAACAGAGGCAAGAGTTAATGAAGAGGTAACATTTACCTTAAAAGTCTCGAACAAAAATCCTGTTGATGCATTTAATGTTAATGTTCAGGATTATCTACCTCCTGGATGGGTATATGTAAGTGGCTCTGGAAAATATCAAAGAACAAATGGCTCTTCTCCAAATCCATCAAACTGGACATTGTTAGAACCTGCGATATCAGGTGATACACTTGTATTCAATACAAACATTACAGTTGAAGGAACAGATGATAGCGGTGGTGCAACAGGCACAAAACTCGATACCCTATTTGTCGAATTTAAGGCAAAGCCAACTCAAAATGCTATAGTTGGGTTAAATGTAAATAGAGCGATAGCAGAAGGTAAAGATGCAGGCAATAACCCAATTGGCTCAAATGAGGACGATGCACAGGTTACAGTAAGAAAACCCGAAATTTCTATTAGTAAATCAGTTGATAAATCTGCTGCAAACGTAGGCGATACGCTTACATACACAATAACAATTACAAACTCTGGCAATCTTGACCTAATTAATGCAACAATAACAGATACTTTACCTGATGGTGTTACATATCTTTCGGGTGGTTCTTATTCGCCTCCAAACATAGTAACTTTCACAGGTTTAACTATTCCTCAAGGAAGTTCAATAAGTGAACAAATTACTGTAAAAATAAACAAGAATGTTGAAAATGGTTCAATCCTTATAAATAGGGCAAGGGTTGATGGCTCTGACTCTTATGGAAATACTTATTCATCTGGTCCAGCAACAGCACAAACTCAGGTTAATGCACCAAAACTTTTGATAACTAAATCGAGTACACCTAATCCAGTTAAAGCAGGCGAAAATATAACCTATACAATAACTGTTACTAACTCTGGTTCTGCTCCTGCAACAAATGTTGTTATAACAGATCCTGTCCCTCAGCATACAACATTTGTCTCTGCTGATTCCGGTGGTCAAAATACTGGAGGCGTTGTAACCTGGAATATTGCAACTTTAGATGCAAATTCGCAGATTACAGTTCACTTTGTAGTAAAAGTTGATTCACCGATTGCTGATAACACAATCATTGAAAACACTGCGATAGTGAACTCGAACGAGCAAGGACCAATAAATTCAGATAAGGTTATAAATGTTGTGAGTTCTGTTCCACAACTTGTGCTCTGCAAGTCTGACTCACAGGACCCTGTAAAGCCTGGAAACCAGTTCACATATACAATAAGATACGCTAATAACTCAACAATGAATGTAACGAATGTCGTAATAGCCGATACATTGCCTTCAGGTATAACTTATATTTCAGCAAATCCAACTCCAACAAGTGTAAACGGACAGATTATAACCTGGAATATTGGAAATCTACCAGCAGGTAGTTCTGGAAATATAACTCTTACAGTACAGGTTGATCAAAGTGTACCTAATGGAACAAAAGTTACAAACACAGTTATTGCAACATCAAACGAGACGCCTCAAGCGCAGGCAACCGAGGATACGCTTATAGGGACGCTTCCTAACCTTACAATTTCAAAATCTGATAGTGTTGATCCAGTTCAAGCAGGTTCTCAATTCACATATACAATAAGATATCAGAACACCGGTGGGCAGGATGCAACTAATGTTGTAATTACTGATACACTTCCAAATGGTTTAACATTTATTTCAGCAACGCCAGCGCCAACAAGCGTAAATGGTCAAACCCTTACATGGAACATAGGCACTCTTCAATCTGGTACTTTGGGTCAAATTACAGTTAAAGTTGAAGTCCCAATAGATACTCCAAATGGAACAATATTTACAAACACTGCAACCATAACAAGCACCGAGACAAATCCTGTTACAACAAGCGAGACAACTACTGTCGAAAGCAAACCTGTGCTTACAATAAGTAAAGATGTCCAAACTACTCATAATCCTGCACAACCTGGAGATATTGCAACTTATACAATCACATATGGAAATACAGGCAATCTAACTGCAACTAATACATTTATTGTCGATGCGATACCTCAAAATACAAGATTTGTTGTTGGAAGTGTTACTGCTCCATCCGGAGTTACAGTTCAGTACTCGAGCGATAATGGTGCAACCTGGACATATACACCAGTTGCAGGTAGCGATGGCACAGATCCGAATGTAACACATATCAAGTGGACTATTGGAAACCTTAATCCGGGAGTTATTAATCAACAAGTTACTTTCCAGGTAAAAATTAATTCACCTCTTCCAAACGGTACTGTAATTTCTAACACTGCTTCAATTGATTCAGATCAAACATCCCCTGTAAATGCATCAAAGAATTTTGTTGTTGGCTCCTCACCTTCTATCCACATCACAAAGACCTCTGATAAAAACAGTGTCCAGGCAGGAGATACACTTACCTACACCATCGACTACTATAACGATGGTAATATGGATGCAACAGGTGTTGTTATCACAGAGACATACGATCCAAATGTTGACTTTGTCTCTGCAACACCTCAACCAGATACGGGCAAAAACAATGTGTGGACAATAGGAACACTTCCTGCAGATGGAACCCACCATACAATAACGATAACAGTTAAAGTGAAATCCCCTCTTCCAAATGGCACAACAATCCATAACATTGTTACAATTGACTCAGACCAGACAGACCCACAACAGGCAACAAAGGATGTAGTCGTTGGCTCTGCACCAATCCTCACAATCGTAAAGACCGATACACCAGACCCAGTTCAAGCAGGAGATAACCTCATCTACACAATAACAGTTGGTAATACTGGTAATGCCCCTGCAACAAATGTTGTTGTAACTGATACAACACCTCCACATACAACATTTGTTTCAGCAAGGTTTGTATCAAGAACAGGCTCAATTAATGCACCACAGGTTGGTGCTACTGGTACAGTGACCTTTACCCTCTCAGGCACCCTCAATCAGAATGAAGAGTTTGTTGTTGAACTCATTGTGAAGGTAGATACACCTCTTAACAACAATACAACCATAACGAATACCGCAAAGGTTACCTCTACCGAAGACTCACAAGGTAAAGAATCCCAGACCACAACAACAGTTCAAAGTGCACCAATCCTCTCAATAGATAAAGTTGATACCCAGGACCCTGTTACTGCAGGCTCAAACATCACATACAGGATAACTGTTAAGAATACAGGTAATATGGTTGCACACAATGTTATCATCACTGACTCAACACCTCAAAACACAACATTTGTCTCAGCACAGTTCATCCAGGGCACAGGGACAATAACCTCTCCTCCTCAGGGTGGTACAGGTTCAATAACCTTTGCAATTACCTCAATCAACAAAGATGAGACAGTTATTGTTGAACTTGTTGTTAAAACCAATTCACCTCTTCCCAATGGCACCCAGATAACGAATACCGCCTCAGTGAAATCAGATGAAATCCAGACCCCACTTCAGGATACAGAGACAACAACCATTGGCTCTGCACCAGTCCTTAATATTTCCAAGACTAGTTCTCCAAATCCTGTTTCAGCAGGAGATAATATTACCTACACGATAACCGTTACAAATAATGGTAATATGGATGCAACCCAGTTTGTTATAACCGATTCAACTCCAGCAAATACAACTTTTGTTTCTGCAAGGTTCGTAAGTGGAGCAACAGGAACAATTACCTCGCCACCCGTTGGAGGAACAGGCACTATTACATGGAACCCCAACCCTGCAACCCTACCAGTTCACGCAACTGTTGTTGTTGAACTTATTGTTAAAACCAATTCTCCACTTCCTTCGGGCACGATTATTACAAATACTGCCTTTGCAGACTCTGCAGAAACCCAGCAAGTATCCGCAACAAATACAACTACAGTAAGTGGGCTGCCAAAACTTGTTATTACAAAATCAGTGTATCCAACAGAACAAGCGCCATCTGGGCTTGTCTTCTACTCAATAACTATTACCAATACAGGTAATGCGGCGGCAACAAATGTGACTGTTACTGAAACTTATCCAAGTGAAGTTAGTTTCTACTATGCAAATCCACAGCCTTCATCAGGAAACAATGTTTGGATCATCCCGAGAATAGATGCAGGCGCAACCTATACAATAACGATCGTTGTAAAGGTTAAAGAAAATGTGCCCCTGACAACGCCACCTGTTAAAGTTACAAACACTGCTTCTGTTACCTGCGCTGAAATTCCTGCACCTCAGAGTGCAAGCGCTTCGTTTGAAGTGAGGGCTGCAAACTTCTGGGACCCTGCGCATGTCACACAGAAAAAAGAAGTTGATCCAAAGGGCACTGTTTCACCAGGAACGTGGCTTACCTATACAAATTACTTTGGAAACTCAGGAAACGCACCTGCAATAAATGTTAAAATAGTAGACCCTGTTGACTCGAACCTTGATGAAACAACACTCCAGATATCAGATGGTAATCTACCTGATCTTGGGATAACGGTAACGCACTCTTATGACCCTGTAAGAAGGGAAATTACCTGGACAATTCCGAACCTTCCTCCAAATACAACAGGTTGGGTCTCATTCAGGGCAATGGCAAGAGCAACCCTAACGGGTTCAACGATTATCACAAACACCACAAGAATTAGCGCAGACAATGCCCCTGAAGAAGTTTCTACAAATACAGTTTACACATATGTTGTAGCACCTTGCCCTACTACTCCAACTCCACCTACTCCTCCAACTCCGCCTACTGCAATCAACCTCACATTCAATGTTCCTGATACAATCTGTGCATCATCTTTCTCTAAATTCGTCCTTACATTTACAGGTGGAACTTCTCCTTACGAATATGAAGTTGACTTTGGAGACGGCACTCTCAAGATCTCTGGAACAGAGCAAGGAAGCTTCATCAACTTAACTCATGTCTACGATAAGCCCGGTACTTACACCGTTAATATTGTTGTTAAAGACAAGGTAGGCAAGACAGCGACCCTTACTCAATCAGTTACTGTAAAAGATTGCACCCCACTTCCTTCTGTTTATCACCATAACTTTATTATAGGTTACCCTGATAAAACTGTAAGACCAGATAGGTTTGTTTCAAGAGTAGAAGTTGCAGCAATGATTTTAAGAGCACTTGGAATAGATGCAACAAAACTCTCCGATGATATATTACCATTCAAAGATATTCCTGTTACGCACTGGGCATACAACTTTACAAGAAGAATTTACCAGGAAGGCTTAATGCAGGGCGATTCAAAGGGTCAATTTAATCCTGACAAATTTGCAACAAGAGCAGAAATTGCAACCATACTTGTAAGATTAGGGCATATTGAACCTGATTATTCTGACCCTCTATTCTCTGATATTAAGAAAACCGATTGGTTTACTCCTTATGTAAATGCAGCAGTAGAAGCAGGACTACTTACTGGCTATCCAGATAGGACCTTTAGACCTAATAACAGTGTTACAAGGGCAGAATTTGCAGCAATGCTTGAAAGAATCCTCGGAAGAGAAGATATTCCTCAACTTAAACAATTCGAAGGGAAGGAAAATATCATTGTGTGGAACGATATTTCTCCAAGTCATTGGGCTTACTACATTATGCTTGAAGCATGGCAACCGCATATTGTAACAAATGTTGCAAGGGCTCAGGGAAATATAACTGTAAAATCAAAATCAATCCCTGTTTATATTACAACAAATGATTCAAAGGTTATTATCCCAAAAATTGGTGATACAATCCGTGCAATTGTGCCTGTTGATGGTATTATAAACGGGACCGACCCTGCGGAGCGAGAAGTATTTGTGAAGATTATTAGCAAAGAAAAACCTTAAATTAAGTCTTGTTTCTTAAGTAGGGGGCTATAAGCCCCCTTTTGTTTTTTGAGCACTTCTTGTATAATATCTCGAGGTGAAAAGAGTGAAAAAATTATCAATTTCGATATGCTTTGCGATATTATTTATGCTTTCCTTTTTTAATACAACCATAGCTATAACTTCCAACGATCCTAATGTAACAGTTCTAAAAAAAATTGAATCGGGCATAAATGTTATATTTGTAAACGGAGAAACTGTTCTTGTTGGAACAAAAGATGGTCTCTACATAGGCGATATAAACTTTAAAAACCTTCTCCCAAAAACACTGGACTAAGCGAACTTGATATAACTGCAATTGATTATGTTGATGGGTTCTACTATATTGGGACAGATGGTGGCGGTCTTTATAGAGGGCTTATTTCTGATTCCAAGTGGATAAGCTTAAAGAATCAGGTTGATTGTCCTACAATTTCTTCCATAACTCACGAGGGAAGTAACATTTATGTTTCATCATTTTGTAGTGGTTTCTATGCAAGTTTTGATAATGGCACAAAGTTTTTTAATCTCACAAAAGGGCTTATCTCGACAAAGGCAGCAGCATTTTGCAAGGGAAGCGATGGTTACTATCTTGGAACTGATGAAGGACTATACTATTCCAAAACAATTCAAGAGGATATGCAATGGACCAAAGTTTTAAATAACATTTCCGTAACAACTTTGAAAAGTTTTGGTAACAAAATTCTTGCAGGGACAAGCACAGGACTAGTTAAAGGCTCAGGCAAAAATTTCACCAGAGTAAACTTGATTAGCGGCAGTCCTTATATAAAAGATATCGATACAGTAGCGGGTAGAGTTGCTATTGGAATAGATAAAATCTGTTTAGTGCTATCTTGCGATGGGATAAAATACAATGTTTTCTTTACGGACATTTTATTTGACATTTCGACAATTACTTTTGATGCACCTTCCAAAAGATTGCTTATAGAAACAAGCAGTGGAACTATTTATTCACTTGACCTTACAAACCCACTCCTTCTTTTTGACAGAACAATCAATGGAGGGACTGTGAAAAAAGGGGATGTTTTGAATATTTCTTTTCCAGTTTACGACTTTAGTTTCAATAATAATGACATTAAAATTTCAGCGCCCTCATTTATGACTATGAGTAAAACCTCTTTAGATAATAAGTTTACCTTTGACATAAGAGTTGATACATCTAAGTTAACACCACAAAAATATTCAATTCCAATCACATTAACAAAAGGAAGCGTCCAGGACAAGGTATTTTTGAACTTTGAAGTTATAGAAGCAAAAACAGTTATTAAATTACAAATCGGCTCTTACGATGCCTTTGTTAACGGAGTTCTGTATAAACTTGATGCAGTGCCTTTTATAGATAGGGCATCAGGAAGGACCCTTGTCCCCATAAGGTTTGTTTCCGAAGCCTTAAACTTCAATGTATCTTATAATAGTTCAACAAAAGAGATTTCGATTGTCGATTCTTTAAAAACACATAAAATTTTACTTTATGCTAATAAGAAGACTGCATATGTGGATGGGAAACCTGTGCAACTTGATGTTGCGCCAGTAATTGTCCCTCCAGGAAGAACTTTTGTTCCCATTCGCTTTGTAACAGAAACTTTTAATGGCAGTGTTAATTGGGACGCTGCAACCAGGATGAATAAGTTACGAAACATATGAGACTCTCC
>JAEMPV010000052.1 GCA_022759145.1 Caldisericum sp. | reverse complement strand
TTAATTGTTGCGCTTACAACTTCCCTCTGGTTCAATGTATACTTTTACCGTTACTATTACGATAATCAGAGAATATCCCAAGATGTAGCGCGAGGGCTTACAAATATGGTAAGGACAAATTTACGCACGCTATTAGAATCACTGAATGAAGCAAAAAGCAATAATTGGAATGATTTATCAGGAAAGGTTTCATGGATATTACATGTTACAGAATTAGAAGTAACATATCTATCAAATGGTGTTAGCCCTCTTATAAATGACAGAGCGTGGCAGCAAAATATAAGACCAACACTTTACGCATTTTGGAACTATTTTATAACGATGTGGAAAGTATTTTTCTTGAAGAGCAAAAACAACGGGATGGTAAACCTGTAGATACAAAAAAGTTAGAGGAAATACGCTTGAGACTTGAAAAAGCAAATTTTCCAGAGCACGACAATCTCAATTTGGATGAAACCAAAAAAGCAATGGAACGATATATGGGGCTTTTTGAAAATAAATAATGCGTTAATTTGTTAAGTTAATAAAAACATTTTTAAAGGCTGTTTCTTTAAATTTTTATAAACCCTTAGAATTTTGCGTTTAGAGAGGCAAATTTTTGTTCGCAGATACTTTAACCCATTTTGAGGTAAAATTAACGCTCTACGACGCTTAAAATGTGCGGTTGTAAACAAGTATTAATGCGCTCTCTACGAAAATATGCGGGGTTTTAAGGTATGGTTTTTGTATATGTAAAATTAGAAAATGTGATAAAATCTTGCCTTTTTAAGATTGTACTTAAGATTTAATTTAAGGGTAGATTTTTAAGTTCACAAATTAAAAAGGAGGGCTTTCGCCCCCCCTAAAGTATTGCCTATCCCTGTCTTTGCCCGAGTTCTTTGTCGAGCATATAGAGAGCCTGTCCCTGCTCTCCAATAAGTTTTAGTTTCTGGACAATTTCGTAAGTCTGCGCCTCTTCTTCAACTTGCTCATCTATAAACCAGTTAAGAAGATTTTGTGTAGCAAAGTCATTTTCTTCAACTGCAATTTTCATAATCTTTTCAATTGATTCAGTGATAAATCTCTCGTGGTTGTATGCTTCCTCAAATGCATCAAGTGCTCCATTCCATTCTTTCTTTGGCTCTGGAACTGCCTTTAAGAAAACTCTTCCGCCTCTTTCGCTTAAGTAGGAGATAAATTTCTCTGCATGCTTCAACTCTTCCTTATACTGCACAAAGAACCATTTTGCAATGCCTCTTAAATTCTTGCTTTCAAAATACATACCCATTGCAAGATATAGATACGCAGAGAAAAACTCCCTTGAAATTTGTTCGTTTATGGCATCCTGAATTCTTTCTTTAATCATACAAAACACCTTTCTTTAAAATTTCTTTGCCCATAGGCCATGCTTGTTGCAATAAGCCCTAACTTCGGCAAGATCTTCAACAGACCAACCGATATGAGCTTGAGGTGCTTCGCCTGGCTTTAGCATAATTTTTACGACTTTCCCGTCTTTCCTGAACGCTTCAATCCACTCGATGTAGTGATCTTGTTCCATTGGGTGTGGAACAGAACCAATCTTTATGAGAGTGCCATGTTCCATTTTTTCAACGACAGGGATGTGCTTTTCCTGCCCTGCTTCGCTTTCAGAGACTTTCTCGCCAATTTTAACCATCGGTTGTCCACAGCAAACAAGAGTTCCTCTCCCTTCATGAACAACCTCGACAATGTTTCCACAAATTTCACACTTATAAATCTCAAATACTTGAGTCATCTTACACCTCCATTAAATTAAATTTTAACTGGTTCACTTTCCCAGAGACCGTGAATGTTGCAGTAGGAAAGTGCATAAAGTTCACCCGGGACATCGAGTTTTGCAGTAAATGTAACATCAGGCTCAGCGTAAACGCCACTTGAGTTTGCACCATTTGTTGAAGCGCCATGTGCATCAAAAGTGAATCGTGCAACAAGATAAGGAAATTTACCCTCTTCGGGCTTGAAATAGACCTCGATAAAACTTATGTGGTGTTCGGTTGTGTTTGGATGTGGAATCTCCTTTCCAACAGAAACCCTTATTCGAACTTTCTCTCCTTTTTCAAGGACTTCAACTACAGGAACATGCTTCTCTTTCTTAAAATCATTTGCTTGAATTAGGTCTTTTAGTGCCATAGCCTACCTCCTTATTTTTAATTATTTTAAACTACACTAAATTATACTACAAAAGTCATAAAATTCCAAGTTTTTTATGCGCATCTTCAATTTTATCTGCAAGTGCCTTCAGTCTTTCAATATCTTTGTCTTTTGGTAGTCCTTTTATCTCAATCTCATCAAGTAACTCTGCCTTTAAATTTCCAATATGGTCTTTTACCCATTTCACTGTCATTCCGCCCCAGCCATAGGATGTAATAACAGCAGCATATTTTACCTTAGGCCTTATTGCGTTTGCAAAGTAAGTTATATTTGCACCGAGTGGATGTGGTCCCGTAAGCACTGTGGGAAATGCAAAAATAACAGTTGCGGCATCAACAAGGGAAATTGCAATCTCTCCAATATCAGCAGAAACAAGGTTAAACGGCACAACTTTGATTCCCTTCTCAACAAGTGCATTGTAAAGGACTTCAACTGCAACTTTTGTGCTTCCATGCATGGACGCATAAAGGATTAAAACAGTGTTAGAAACCTTATCAGAAATCCAATCAGAGTAGGCGTTAACGATGAACTTTGGGTCATTCCACATAGGGCCATGGCTTGGCGCAATAATCTCGAAATCAAACTTGCTTATCTTGTTTATGTTGCTCTTGATGAAATTTCTAAACGGCATCATTATTTCTGCATAGTATCTTTTTGCACCTTCAAGGACAATCTCAGAATTCTCTGCATAAAGTTCGCTTGTTGCATAGTGTGAACCAAAGAAATCACAGGTAAAAAGAATCTTGTCCTCTTCAAGATATGTGCTCATCGTTTCCGGCCAGTGAACCCAGGGTGTTAATATAAATTGAAGTGTCTTGTTACCTAAGGAAAGTTTTTCATAATCCTTAACCACGATAAATTTATCTTCCGGAATAAGCAAGTGCTCCATAAGCAATTCTTTGCATTTTTCGTTTGTGACAACTTTCGCATCCTTAAAGACCTCAAGAACTTTCGGTATACTGCCAGAGTGGTCTTGTTCCGAATGCTGTGATATTACATAGTCGATTTTTAAATCCTTGAATTCCTGCAAATTTCTTAAAAATTCATCAGTCAGCTCTGGATCAACAGTATCAATAAGTGCGGTATGCTCACTTCCTATAATAAGATAGGAATTATAGCTCGTTCCATTTGGAAGCGGTATAATTTCGTCAAATAATTTTCTATCCCAGTGATTAACACCTACGGCATAAACACCATCTTTAATTTTTCTTACACTCATTTTCGACCTCCTTCTCTAAATTATACCATTAAATTATTACTTTTCAAGTATTAATTTCTGTATTCTCCGCCTTTTTCATAGAAATTTGAGACCTTGCAAAGCCAATTAAAAATGTTACAAGACCAATGAGTGTTGAAATGCAACTTCTTACAATCTGGGCAATGTCTTTTTCAACATAAGGAGTAGATTCTTTTATGATATTACCGCTCTTATCTATTTGCGGTGGTGGATACTGGATGCTGTAGAACCCACCAACCATACTTATTAAAGAAGTCATAAATATCATTATTCCAACAAAAGAAAGAAGATAAAAGAAAATTGCCTCAAATAAGTTCATAGAAGATTCGTATTGAATTTGAGAAAGCCTTCCAAGTCTTTTTTCCTTGACTATGAAATACCAGTGAAAGGCGAAAACCAAAATCCCCACAACCGCCATTAAAATTGCTTCATAAAGGTTCTTGTACTGGTAGAGCATATCAATGCCTTGTCCAGTTTTTGGAAAATAGATAGAGGTTAATGAATTTGTTATCCTTATAAGTCCAACTATGAGAAAAATTATCCCGATTAGGCTCACTCCAAAAAGATAAACATTTCTTACAATGTCGACTTTATTTTTCATTTCTGCCTACTCCTTTACATTATAGCAGATTTTGGAATAAAAAGCCTTATCTTATACAGATTTAAATAGGATAGATAAAACTCATTTTTGCTAAATGAATATTTAATTTAACTCAACTATCTCCGATTATGCAGACATTAAATTCAGGTGCATTCTTTTCATCTGGCACTAAGGGTATGCTTGTATCTTCACAGATTATGCCGTAAGGTTGCAATATAAATGTCTGGACATTATCCGGGAAATCTTCTGGTATATCCAGTGTCATCAAAATCTCCTCAGTTTCTCCTGCTTTAAGAGTTAATGATTTCTTATCATAACTAAGATAGTCATTTATTGTAACCTTATCTTTTCCAATTACATTGCTATTCTTATCTCTGATTAGATAATAAACCTCTACCTGTCCGCCTGAAAGGTCCTTTGGGTCAAACCTCAAGTGTGCCTCTTTTGCATTTGGATCGTAACTTACAAACTTTAAGAGGATTGGTATAACAAGTTTACTTCCTCTTTTTAAAAGATAAACTCCTTTATTTTGAGGTTTCGAAAGTGAATATTCATTCAACGGAGAATCACCTTGCAAACTGATATCAACATAGCCTTTTATATTGTATTCTTTTGAAATTTTTGGATCTCGAAATTGAAAAGGTAATAAAGCTGTTATTGCTTCAAACTTAACATTTGAGCGAAGATTAATTTCATTTTCTCCTTTGAAAGTCCAATTAATCGGCTTATAGAATGACAATCCTCCCAAAATAATGCTAATTAATAAAATAAACAAAAACTTCTTACTCATTTTTTACCTCCCTACAAAAATTCTAATACCATTTTCATTTTTTGTTAAATGCTTTAACATTTTGCTTTTCATATTCAGTTAACCTATTTATGGTACGCTCCAGGAGTTTTTATCATTTCAAAACCTCTTTTCCCTTCTTCATTTCAGAGAGATTTTACTATCATAGTATTAATCATAATATTAGATACAAGAACCCCGAAAAAAGTTCCATGATTTT
>JAEMPV010000051.1 GCA_022759145.1 Caldisericum sp. | reverse complement strand
TCGGTTGGTCCATGCAAGTTTGAGGTTTACACAAGTGGCTTTGACCTTCCGTTTATTCCACCGACTCACTACGATCCAAGCACGCACACAACCTATATTAATAAATACGACAGAACAGGGTCTTACGATAGTTTTGAAGGTATTCCAAAAAAAGTTTACTATGGAAATTAAATTGTGAAGTAGTTTAAATATCCGAGGGCTTGATTGCTCAAGCCCTTAAATTTCAATTTGAATTTTCTATTAATTTGATAAAATATAATAAAGAAAAAAGGAAGGAGAGAAAAATGGAAAAAATTAACTTGAGAAAGGCAAAAATCTTAGGAGAAATTGGTATTATGCTTTCTTTTCTTAGCACTGCTGTTAGTCTTTCTTTTCAGAGGTTTCAATGGGCTCCACAGAATCTTCCCTACAATTATGGGGGCTACGGTTCACTTATGCTCAATGTCTCGCTTTCTTTAACATCTACTTTATCTATGGTTTTGCTTCTGTTAGCATTTTATGAAATCTCAAAACGGACGCAGGAAAGAGCAATATTCTCAAACTATTTAACTTCACTTCTTATTGGTCTTATTGGAGCAGTCGCAATTGGGGTTGCTGCGATAGTATTTGCTAATAGTCTTAAACATATGTCAGGAATAGTAATTGCGACAATAGGAATTTTTGCGATTGCAGTTATTATTGCTTCAATGTACTTTTTAAGTAAAAGCCTTAAACGGACAGGTGAAGTTTTAGAAAATGATTATTTTGTTAAAGCAGGGACATTTATGCTCTATGGTGCGTATTTGCTTGTAATTTTGGTTGGAGCAATTCTTTCATTAATAGCGGCTGTATACGTGGCTATAGGCTTTTTCACAATGAGAGAGGAGTTAGAAATAAACAGGGAATAAAGCAATTCTCAATATGCTACGACCCTTTTTCCTTAAACTTCTTTAAAAGCAACTTTGCGGTTTCTGTGCCTGCAACTCCACCAAGCCCTGTTTCTCTTAATTCCTCGGGTAGTTTTTCACCTATCCTTTTCATCGCAATGATTACCTCATCAAGAGGAATAAGTGTTCTTATGCCTGAAAGTGCCATTTGTGCAGAGGCAATCGCATTCACTGCACCCATTACATTTCGCTTGACGCAGGGGATTTCAACAAAGCCCCCAATAGGGTCGCACACAAGCCCAAGGACATTTTTCAAGGCAAAAGCAGAGGCGCTTTCAACTGCATCAATATCATCCGAAAAAAGAGAAACAATTGCACCTGCAGCCATTGACGATGCAGCACCAACCTCAGCCTGACAACCATGACGTGCACCAGACAAACTTGCAAGCATTTGAAACACTTCGCCAATCCCACCTGCCACAAAAAGCGCTTCGATTATTTTGTTTCTTTCAACACCCTTGAGTTTTGCAACAGTTAAAAGTGAACCAGGCAACACTCCGCAAGAGCCTGCAGTGGGGGCTGCAACAATTCTTCCCATACAAGCATTCATCTCAGAAACTGCAAGCGTATTTTTGATTACCTCGGTAAATTCTTCCGAAAGGAGGTGAAAGTTGGAATCCTTTGAAAATTCCTGTACCTTGTATGCCCATCCGTCAACAAAGCCTGTTTTTGATGTGTTTCTTCCCTTTAAGCCCTTTATGATTGACTCTTCCATTGCAGTAAGCGTCCTGTCCATCCTTGAGATAACAAAATCTGGATCCTTACCCTCGTTTAGAGCTTCGTACTGAATAAGGAATTTGCCCAAGGGGAGGTTTGAGCCCATTGCTTTTTCTTTTAATTCGGAAAAACTTCTGAATTTTATTTTCATTTTTTCACCTTACAATTCTTCAAGTCTTTCAACTGTCATTACTTCCAGAATATTTTTGTTTTCAAGAATAAGAGGAATTTTATCCTTTGGGAAATCGGAGTCGAGTTTAAAGACCGAAAGCGACTCGGAAACAGAAGAATCCCTTTCTATTTCTGCTTTTGCAATATTTATGTGAGCATCTGCAATTATTTTAGAAACATGTGCTATAATCCCAGGAACATCCTTTGCAACCACAATCAAGACTGGATGCCTTCCAAAAAGACTAACACTATACCCGTTAATGTTAGAGATGTGAATGAGCCCACCGCCAATTGATTCGCCCCACACGTAGAAGGACTTCCCATTATTATGGAATGTTATTTTAACTGCGTTTTCCCCAACATCCTCGTCAATACCTTTGAAGTTGAATTTGAAATTTATACCCATTTCTTTTGCAATTTCAAAGGACTTTAAAATGCGTTCGTCATCCACATTAAAACAGAGGATCCCTCCAAGTATCGCAAGGTCTGTGCCATGCCCGATACCAGATTCAGAGAAAGAATTGTATAGGTCAATTTCGACAAGGTCAAAAGGTTTATGAACGCCGTAAATTCTTCGAGCGTATTTTCCAATTCTTGCAGCTCCTGCTGTGTGCGAACTCGATGGACCAATCATCACAGGTCCAATAATATCAAATATTCCCATATTAAGATTATACACTTTTTAAATTGTTTTCGAAACCATTTCATAGTATAATATATAAGTGAAAGGAGGCAAATATGATTGCATTAATTCTGTATGTAATTCTTATCACTGCGATTGTCGCTGTTGCATTGAGAAGCGTTATCGTTGTAAGACAGGCAACTGCGGCAGTTATTGAAAGGCTCGGTCAGTATTCAAGGACACTACAACCAGGTCTTCATGTTCTCATACCTTTTATTGAAAGTGTTCGAAGGATTGTTGATTTAAGAGAACAGGTCTGGGATTATCCTCCACAGGATATCATAACCAAAGACAATGTCGTCGTAAAGATAGACAATGTTATGTACTATATGGTTACTGATCCTGTAAAGGCTGTTTACGAAGTGCAGGATGTAGATCAGGCAATACTCAAACTCACACAAACTGCAATAAGGAATGTATGTGGTAATTTAACTCTTGATGAATTGTTAACATCGAGAGAAAAGATTAATGAAATTTTGAGGCACGACCTCGATGTTGCAACTGACCCCTGGGGAATAAAGATTACGAGGGTTGAAATAAAGACGATTATGCCGCCTCCAGAAATTCAAGAAGCAATGACAAAGCAGATGAAGGCAGAGCGTGACAAGAGGGCAACAATACTTGAAGCAGAAGGAATAAAACAAGCAGCAATTCTAAAGGCGGAGGGAGAAAGGCAAGCAAAAATTCTCACTGCAGAAGGTGAAAAACAGGCACAGATTTTAAGAGCGGAAGGTGAGGCACAGGCACTTCTTACGGTTGCAAAGGCAAAAGGTGATGCAGCAGAAGTATACTTCCAGGGCATTCACAGAGGGAATCCTACAAAAGATGTTATTGCCGTTAATTACCTTGAAACCCTCAATAAGATTGCAGATGGTAAAGCAACAAAGATATTCCTTCCTTACGAGTCATCTGCACTGCTTGGTTCCTTGGGCACTATAAAGGAGATATTCACAGGCGATAAAGAAGGAGATGGAACACAAGATAACAAGGAAAAATAGAAGGAAGGCATTTATATGCTCGAAACCAATTTGACGGTTTTTTGGTTGATAGTTTTGGCAGTTTCAGTAATTATTGAGATAAGTACTACAACATTCTTTGCTATATGGTTTGGAGTGTCTGCAATTGTTACGCTTATCTTGAACCTGATAGATGTCCCGCTTAACATCCAGATAGCAGTTTTCATACTGCTTACTACAGCACTCATACTTTCTTCCGAGTTTATTTTGAAGAAACGCTTTCACATACTGGGAAAACCATACAGGAGTAATGTTAATGCAATTATAGGGAAAACCGGCGTTGTTACGAAGGAAATTGACGGCATTTCGTACAAAGGCGAAGTGCTTTTGGATGGAAGGTACTGGTCTGCAATAAGCGCTGATGGATCGACTATTCCTGCGGGAACGAAAGTTGAAGTTATTAATATCGAGGGCGTAAAACTCATCGTAAAGAAAAAAGAATAGAAAATCTCGGGGTATAGGGCTTTTCCCTATGCCCCTTTCTTCGGGAGGTTTTTATGGCAATTGTTGAATTTACCGTAATCCCTGCAGTCTCTGAAGAAAAAATATACGAAATAGTGGATAAGGCAATAAAAGTTGTAATTGATTCAGGGCTTAAATACGAAGTTGGAGCAAATAGCACAACAGTTGAAGGACCGCTT
>JAEMPV010000050.1:15618-49691 GCA_022759145.1 Caldisericum sp. | reverse complement strand
TGCTCCGAAAGAACAACGCTTTCCTCAACTAAGGCTTCTTCTTTTTTAATAATAGGGACTTTCCACTTACCAAAAGTAAACAAGATATAAATTACTATTGCTGCAATTATATTGCTGAGCGTCATTCCCCACCAAATGCCTGTAGAGCCCCAAAATTTTGCAAGAATATATGACAAAGGTAGTCTCAGCCCCCATAATCTTAGCAAATCTCCAACCATTGGTTCAACATTATGTCCTGATCCCCTAAATACACCTGAAACAGCCGAAAAAAGCCCAAAGAAAGGAAGCCCAAGGATGAAGATCGTCAAAAATTTGCTACCTTCCTGAATTACTGCAGTGTTACCAGGGATAAATACCTCGAAGATTGTGTCTCGAATAGCAAAAATAACAGCGCTTTCAATAAGTGTGATCATAAATTCAAGTTTTATACCTGCCTTTGCAATCTGTTCTGCCCTTTCTATAAGACCCGCACCAAGATTCTGCCCAATCATCGTGACAAGCGCGGCACCAATTCCATCAACAACTACAAAAATGATATGTATAGCCCTGTCGCCAATTCCATAAGCGGATAACGCAACCTCTGCGTTGGGAAGCCGACCAATAAGGGCTGTTAGAACAACAAAACCTAAAGAGGTTGCAGAATTTCCGACCGCTGCAGGAAAACCAATTTTAAAAATCCTTGAAAACCACTCTAAGTCTATCTTTAAGTGAGATAAAGATATTTTCACTCCTTTTGTTCCCTTAAACAGGAAATAAATCGCTATAAGTCCAGCAAGTGCTTCTGTAATAACAGTTGCAATCGCTGCACCAACCACAGTAAGCCTTGGAAATATCCACCAGCCAAAAATAAGAAACGGGTCGAGCACTATATTAAGAATATTTGTTACAAGTGAAATTTGCATTGGCGTAACATTATCTCCTTTTGCAGAGAGAATATTCTGAAATGCAGCACTTACAAATAGAAAAGGAATCCCCAAAACATACACTTTCATATACTTAATTGCAGTACTTGATACGCTTTCAGCATTTGTAATAAATTTTGCAACTAAAGGCATAACAAAAAACCCTACAATTGCAACAATAATACCTGCAAGCGTAAGGAAGGATAAAACTTGCGATGCTGCATGGTTTGCGTTTTTGTGGTCATTAGCACCGGTATACTGAGAAACCAGCGCAACGCCTGCAAATCCAAAACCTAAAGTAAATGATATAATAAACCACACAATCGGGAATGCAACCTGAAGTCCTGCAACTGCACTTCCAGACTCTGCTGGAGGTAGGTGTCCAAGCCAGAAGGTATCAGCCATATTGTAAAAAGTAAAAAGTATTTGTGAAATCATCAGCGGCAAACCCAGTTGGAACATTATTTTTACAGGGTTACCGGTTAAAATTTCTTCTCTTGAAACTTTTCGCATTGTTCACCTCGTAATTTATAAAACTTCAATCATAACCTTAACATTTTTACCATCTTGGTCCATCTCAGAATCCACATTCAATATGGGACCTTTAAAGTCAGGATCATTCAAAACATTCTCTAACTCTTCTATATCGATCGGTATCGTTTCTCCTTCGACTTCAATGTAATTTTTGTTCAGTAATTTAGCAGTTTTAGTAAAGAACCTCAACAAACTCAGCGGTAAATTGACCGAAACTCTCTTTGCACCATTCTCCAAAACTTCGATTCTAACTTTTCTTCCTCTTTCCTGAGTGCCATTTGCTTTTGTTTCATAAAGTGCTTCAATTAACTTTATTGCCTCAACTTTACCAATTTTGCCTTCTTGAAATAAATCAAGAATCTTCTCTAATTCTTTCATTCAAGCGCCTCCTTTAATTCTTCCTTTCGAGATAAGCTCTCTACATTCATTAAAGAGCCGACAAAACTGAGAATTTGCCCAAGTGTAAGAAGAGTAAAAGCTTTAAATCCCTTTGGTCTATTCAACTACTCCCTCCACCACTATATCTCCAAACTTTGTAACAATCTCAACCTCGCTCCTACTTTCTGTTACTTCATGGGACAACTTGTTATGCACAGAGCCAAGCGTAGAAGTTGCTTTCACTAATACACTGTTTAGTAAGCTTAGTGTAGCATCTCCAAAATATGTATTTAAAAAACTCTTACCGAAAAATTTTACTGATTTAAGAGAAATATCACCATTAAATGTGTTTAGTCTTGAGTCTTTAAATTCAATATTATTTATATCAATATCTCCCGAGTATGTCTTTATGAGAGCATTAACTTTCCCTCCATTTGCTTTTATATCGCCTGACTTAGTATTAACATTAATGGTCCCAAAAATATTTTCAAGTTCCACATCACCTGAAATTACTGAAATTACTATCCTGTCTGAAACATTTTTTACAAGAACATCAGAACTCACAGACTGAATCTGTAAAAATCCCAGAATCGAAGAGACACTTATATTTGAACTTACAGACTTTATGATTAGGTTACTCTTATATGGAACTACCAACTTTGCAAAAGTTGATACCCCAATTGGTTCATCGACAATTAAAGCACTTTCGTCTTTCCTTATTCTAAGTGAACCTTGTTCAACTTTAGGGAAATCTATATTCTCCACTCCAACAATTTCTATGTCAATTGATCTTAGATTAACATGAATCTGCGAAATGGTTTGTTGTCTTTCACTGTCATATCCAAGCGCTTTAAGTAGTTCTTTCTTTTGTTCTTCTGTTATCTTTCCTGAGGCATAGAGTTCCTCTACCTTTTTAAAAAGGTTTTCACTCATCTTTTGCCTCCTTTAGAAGTTCTATCGCTTCATCAACTGTAATTTCTCCCTTTTCAAGCTTTGAAAGAACTTCGCTCTTAGTTAATCTATCATCGTTCTCTTCCTCGTACAAATTCAGATTTTTTAGAAGTTTGTCCAATCGTGCCTTTGCAGTTGGATAGGAGATATCAAGCCTTGCCTGAAGTTCTTTTATATTGCCTCTCGACCTCAAAAACTCAATGAGAAATTCTCTATCTTCATCATCAAGAAGCATAAACCTATCAAACTCAAAAGAACCCTGAATTGTTGTGCCGCAATTACTGCATTTTAATTCAGTAATAGTAAGAGGACCGCCGCAAACTGGACAAATACTTACAATTTTCTTTTTCATTTAATTTCACCTCTAAATAATTTTAATATCATTTTTAATTTTGTCAAGAGTTAATTAAATAAAATTAAGAAATATTCTTAAAATTAAAAGGGGCTACTTTGTGTAGCCCCAAAAAGACAAAAAACTTTTCTATGCTAACTTTTCTATGCTACATCTACTTTAATTAAATTTGTAGTTCCAGAAACTCCTGTATGGGTTCCACAGACAATAATATACCTATCACCTGCTGTGAGAAGATTTAAGGCGATTGCAACTTTTGGAGCCTCATCTAATATCTCATCTACAGTTGAATAACTCCTTACCTTATACGCAAAAACACCCCATTTCAAGTTTAAGAACCTCATTGTTTCCTCTTTTGGAGTAATTGCTAAAATAGGTACCTGTGGTTTGTACTTAGAAACGAGTGTAGCAGTTTTTCCGCTTTCTGTTGCAACAATTATTAATTTGACATTGAGCAAATCAGAAATATCTTTTATAGACTTGGAAAGAACTTCGGGAACATTTATTTCAATTACTTGCGAATTAAGTTTGCTCAAAGTTGTCTTAAATAATTCACTTTCTTCAACTTCCTTTATAATACTTCGCATAACCTTTAAAGAAAGCACAGGATACTTTCCGGAGGCAGTTTCATTTGAAAGCATTAACGCATCGCTTCCATCAAAAATTGCATTAGCAACATCCGTTACTTCGGCTCTAGTCGGAAATTGTTCTTCTACCATAGAGCCAAGCATTTGAGTTGCAGTTATTACAGGCTTTCCTTTCTCGTTTGCAATCTTTATTATCTCCTTCTGAATTAAAGGAACTTTCTCAACTGGAAGTTCTACACCGAGATCACCTCTTGCAACCATTACTCCTGTAGAAGCATCTATTATGGATTCGAGGTTGTTAACCGCCTCCCATTTCTCAATTTTAGAAATTACAGGCACAACCCTTCCAAAACCATCCATTAATGAGCGAAGCTTCAAAATATCATCGCTTCTTTTAACAAATGAGAGTGCAACCATATCAACGCCGCTTTCAAGTCCAAATTTTAAGTCATCAATGTCCTTTTCTGTTAAAGGGTCGATGGAAAGAACCGTTGAAGGAAAATTAACACCTTTGTGGTCGGATACAGGACCTCCCTGTATAACTTCAGTTTTTAATTCATTAGAAGTTTTATCTACAACCTTCAATTTGACAAGACCGTCGTTTATATAAATATCATCTCCAACATTAACCTCATCTATTACTTCCTTGTATGTAATTGTTGAAATATGTTCATCGCCTAAGACATCTTCTTTTGTTAGTGTAAAGGTGTCACCCTCTTTTAAGAAAACCTCTTTATTCTTAAAGGTCCCAAGCCGTATTTTTGGTCCTTGAAGGTCTTGAAGAATTGCCGGATGATATCCGAATTCTTGTTCAATTTTTCTTATTAAGTTAATCCGTCTTAAATGGTCATCGTGGGTGCCATGGGAGAAGTTCAATCTGAAGACATCCACACCCAAATTAAAAAACTCCCGCAAGGTTTCTTCACTTTCGCTTGCGGGTCCTATCGTTACAACGACTTTTGTTTTACCCTTTTCTATTCTTTGCTTCATAGATTTCCCTCAACTTCTCATAGTAGAATGCCTCTTCACTTGTAAGGTCTGTAGGAATATCTACAATTACCTTTACTATGTAATCATATGGTCTTCTTGAGCCAAATTTCCTTCTCAATTTTATCTCAGTGCCGTGCTGGGTTCCTGGCGGTATTTTTACAATTTCTTCGCCACCTTCGATTAGAGGAACTTTTATCTCTGTTCCAAGTACTGCTTCAGGGACTGAAATATGCGCAATGTAGTATATTTTGTTCCCTTCTTTGATAAACCTTGGGTCTTTTTCAACTCTTACCCTAACATAGAGATCGCCTGCAATTCCTCCATGAGGGGCAGCATTCCCCTGACCTCTTACTCTTATAACAGTGCCATCTTCAACACCTGGCGGTATTGTAACTTTTATTCTTGAAATATTTTCAACTACTCCGCTACCTCCACAGTTATGACACTTTTCCTTTATAACTTTTCCTGTTCCATGACAAGTAGGACAGGTAGTTTGAACCACAAACTCACCAAACGGAGTTCTTTGCCTCTTTGTTACAAAACCGGTCCCGTTACAAGTGGGACAGCTTGTTGTACCGGTTCCAGGTTCTGCACCAGTTCCTTTACAAACAGGACAAGTCTCTTTTTTTCTTACTGTTACTTCCTTATCAACTCCAAGCACAGCATCTTTAAAGGGTATAGTTACCTCAACTTCAATGTCTTCGCCACGTTCTACTCGCTCACGACTTCCTGTCCCAAAACCAAAACCACCAAAGCCAAAATCTCTTAAAATGTCGCCTAAATCTGAAAAAATGTCACCCGAAAAGTCATAGGAGGGGCCGTAGGCCGATTCAGCCCCAACATTCGGTCCTACTGCCCCAAATTTATCGTACTGTGCTCTTTTCTCTGGATCACTTAAAACTTCGTATGCTTCATTTATTTCTGCCATCTTTTTGGCAGCCTCAGGGTCATCCTTATGCAAATCAGGATGATACTTCATTACAAGTTCCCTATATTTCTTCTTTATTTCTTCCTGGGTTGCGTTTCTTGGGACCCCGAGGATCTCATAATAGTCTTTATTTGCCATAGTCTAATTATACCACATTAACTTGGATTCTGTCCTTCAGTTGTTCCTCCACCCTGCTTGTACATATCCTGTCCAATTTTCGACATCAATTGATTAACTTGCTCAATTTTTGCCTTAATCATTTCTATATTACCTTCTTTAACATATTTTTCAAGTTCGTTAATCTCGTTCTCGAGCGCTGCCTTATCAGAAGGATTTATCTTATCGCCATAGTCTTTCAAGAATTTTCTTCCAGAATAAACGAGTGCATCACCATCGTTTTTGATTTGAATTTCTTCTGCCTTTTTCTTGTCTGCTTCAGCATACATCTCAGCTTCTCTCTTAAGCCTTTCAATTTCTTCTTTAGAAAGTTTATTCGAGTTAGTTACTGTTATTTTTTGTTCTTTTCCTGTAGCAAGGTCTTTTGCAGTTACATGAAGAATTCCATTTTCATCAACTGCATAAGTAACCTCAATCTGAGGAACTCCTCTTGGCGCAGGTGGAATGCCATCAAGGATAAATCTACCAAGCGATAGGTTATCCTTTGCAAGAGGACGTTCACCCTGCAAGATATGAATTTCTACGCTTGTCTGGTTATCGGCAGCAGTCGTAAATATCTGTGTTTTTGATGTAGGAATTGGTGTATTTCTATCAATCATCTTTGTAAATATTCCACCAAGGGTCTCAATTCCAAGAGAAATAGGCACAACATCAACAAGAACTACATTCTTGACTTCTCCCTCGATAATACCTGCCTGTATTGCAGCACCCATTGCTACACATTCCATTGGGTCAATTCCTCGCTCTGGTTGCTTTCCAATGTAATCTGCAACAAACTTCTGAACAATGGGCATCTTTGTTGGTCCACCTACAAGAATGATCTTATCAATTTGTTGAGGAGTAAGTCCTGCATCTTTTATAGCCTGTTCCAATGGTCCTGCACATCTCTTAACTATAGGTTCAACAAGTGACTCAAGTTTTGCGCGAGTTATATTCATTACAAGATGTTTGGGGCCTGTTGCATCTGCCGTAATGAACGGTAAGTTTATTTGTGTTTCAAGAACAGAGGAAAGTTCAATTTTTGCTTTTTCAGCAGCTTCCCTTATCCTTACCATTGCCATTTTGTCATTTCTTAAATCAATTCCGGTATCTTTCTTAAATTCTTCAACAATATAATTCACAAGGGCTTCATCCATATCGCGGCCACCGAGTTGGGTGTCTCCAGCGGTTGCCTTAACCTGGAAAACGCCTCCACCAAAATCCATAATGGTTACATCAAGCGTACCACCACCAAAATCGAATACAAGAATTTTTAACTCTTTGTCGGATCTATCAAGACCGTATGCAAATGCTGCTGCTGTCGGTTCATTTACAAGACGCACAACTTCAAGCCCTGCAATTTCTCCTGCGTTTTTGGTTGCCTGTCGCTGGTCATCGTTAAAGTAGGCAGGAACAGTAATAACTGCCTTTTCGACTTTCTCGCCTAAAAATGCTTCGGCATCTTTTTTAATTTTCTGCAAAATGAAAGCAGATATTTGCTCTGGGGTATACTCTTTTCCATAAATCACTATTTTTTCTTTTGTTCCCATTTTCCTTTTAATACCTGTAACGGTACCTTCAGGGTTAATAGTTGCCTGTCTCCTTGCAGGCTCTCCAACAAGTATTTGACCATCCTTTGTAAAAGCAACTACAGAGGGTACAGTTTTACCTGCTACACTTGGTCCTTCTGCTGCAGGTATGATAGTGGGTTTGCCCCCAATCATAACAGCTGCCGCAGAATTGCTTGTTCCAAGGTCAATTCCAATAATTCTTCCCATAGTTTCACCTCCTAATTATTTGAGTTATTTGAAGAATTTTCATTTTTATTTTCGCTCGGCTCCTTAGAAACGGCAACAACTGCCGTTCTGAGGACATTATCACCAATATAGTAACCTTTTCGAAGAACTTTCACAACAGTTCCTTGTGGGTAATCCTTTGTCTCTACCACCTCACCAATATCAGCAATATTAGGGTCATACGGCTTATTTATCAAATCCATCTCTTTAATTCCATAAGAAGATAAGAATTTAAATAACTGGTCTTTTATAAGCATCAGTCCCTTTGAGTGCTCAGAATCTCCGTTTAGAGATTCAAGAGCCCTTTCAATGTTATCAAGGACTTCAAGAAATTCTTTGAAAATATTAATCTTTTCCTTGAGGACTAATCTCTTTAATTCCCTTTCATAAATATCAGACTCCTGACGGAGTCTTTCTTTTAACTTTATATTTTCCATTTTAAGGTCGAAAATTTCATTTTCTTTTTTCTTAAGTTCGTTTTCCATTTCCTTAATCTTCTCCTCTAATTGGTTTTCGGTATTTTCACTGTTTTCAACGTGTGGAGTTTCGGTATTTTCATCGTTATGGTTATTTTTCTTTTCTTCCTCATTATTAGCCACTGCTTACCTCCTATTTAGCAAATACATTGTCCATCTGCTAATAATTTACCAAAAATTTAATTTTAGTCAAGAGGTTAACCGTATAAAAATTAAATTTTTTTTCAAAAAAGTTCCCTTTCAATTACGAACCCAAGATTCGACAGTATTTCTCTTTTAGCAGTTACAACAAACGCATTCCCCAAAACCCTATAAACACCTTCTCTTAATCTAACGGGTTCTAAACCATAAATAGCTACAAGATTATCAAGGATGTTTCTTTTAATCGAAAGTGTTGTATCAATCAAGAAAATAAAAAGATCTGGTTTGACATTTTTAAATCTCTCAAAAGCCAATTTCAAGTCATTTAATGATATATTGTTTGGTGGGCTTTCCTTCAACTCGATCATAATCAATTCCAATTTCCACTTTCCAAGAATATCAATATCGCCTCCTTTATCGAGTTCCTTAACTTTTACATTCAAAATCGATTCTATTCCAAATCTTTCTTTTATAAAATCTGCAATGAAAGCTTCAATAAGCAGATCAAAATCATATGATATAAAGTAAACTTTACCGTCTCTTTTGATGAGTCCGGACTCGACAAGTTGCTCTAAAAATTGTCGCTCAACTTTCCACTTTGAAAACAAAAATAAAACCGCTTCTTCGCTTAGAGCCTTGTAAAGAGATAAATCACTTAAAAGCCTTCTTACATAATACTTTGAGATTTCCCTAAAAAAATTGGAGCCGCTTAAATCTTGCGGCTCCTTGAAATTAAAACTTTTAAATCCACGAACAGAAAGAAGTTCCTCAAAGCCTACTTTTTCAAAATTAGTTACCCTCTCTAAAAGTTTAAATTTTCTCTCAAGAATTTCAACTTTCTCAAATATAGTAGAGATATCTTCTTTTTCTCCCTGCATGTCTTCCTATAAGGGCTGCGTAAAGTACCCCAAAAATGAAACCTCCGACGTGTGCAAAAAATGCGATACCCGAAGCAACTCCAAAATTCGAAAGCCCCTCAAACAGTTGAGACATAAACCAGATAAGAAGATAAACAGGTGCAGGAATTTCTATAATCGTTACAAAAAAGAAAATAAAAACAAGCGTTCTGATCCTTGAGCGTGGAAACAGAAGAAAATATGCTCCCATTGTTCCTGCTATTGCACCACTTGCACCAATCACAGGGACAGTTGAAGCACCCATAGTCAAAAGTTGTATAAGAGATGCAAAAATCCCTGCAAGAAGATAGAACAAAAGAAAATGGAAGTGCCCAAAGTAATCTTCAACATTATTACCAAATATCCACAGGAAAAGCATGTTAAAAATAAGGTGAGACCAACTTCCGTGAAGGAAAATTGAAGTTATAAATGTAAGATAAGGAGCGCTAAATAGTGGCGCATTTAGAATATTTTTAGGCACAAGTCCATATGTTAAGTAAACATTTGCAAGATATTGCTCTGGCACAGGTGCTGAAGCTGCAGTAAAGTAAATATACATAAAGATAAAACTATTTACGATAATTAAAAGTATTGTAATAAAAGGAAATGTTTCTATTTCTTCAGTGTCTCGAAGTGGAATCACTTGTTATTCTCCTACTCTTGCATCCTTTAAGGCTTCACCGCATTTGCAGTGCCTTTCCGCAGGCGTGTGTTCAATAATGTATTTAACAACTTCCTTCAAGGTACCAATATTTTCATTAAATTTCTTTATAACCATTTCCTGAGTTACAGGTTCAACATTACCTTCCGCAACAATTCCGACATCGTAATCGGTAACAACTGCAACATTCACATAGCACATTTCAAGTTCTCTTGCGAGCACTACCTCAGGATATTGAGTCATATTGATGATATGAAAACCCATTCGAGTAAAGAATATGCTCTCTGCCTTAGTTGAAAATCGAGGACCCTGTATCACTACAACTGTTCCGGTTCTGTGAAACCTTACTCCGAGTTTTTCCAACGCTTCAATTGCAATTCCGCGTAATTCAGGACAATACGGTTCAGCCATACTTATATGGGTTGTTATTGGTCCTTCATAAAAAGTACATTCCCTGCCACTTGTAAAATCGACAAATTGATCAGTTACAACAAAGTCTCCCACTTTGTATTCTGGTTGGAGGCTTCCTACTGCTGTTGGTGCTATAATTCTTTTGACACCAAGTTCTTTAAAAGCCCATAAATTGGCCCTGTAAGGAATCTTGTGAGGTGGATACTGGTGAAGTTTTCCATGTCTTGGCAAAAATGCAACACTTCTGCCCTTATACTCGCCTATTGCTATAACATCAGAAGGCGCTCCATATGGAGTTTCAATCTTAACTTCTGAAACATTCTCAAGAAAAGAATAAAAGCCCGACCCACCAAAAACTCCAAATTCTGCTGTGTATTTTCCCATTTTACCTCCTTTAGCAAATAAATGAAATTCTATATTTATTATAGTAACTTTGTAAAATTAAAAAAGCCCCCAAACGGGGGCTATTAAAATATTTCTCTTAATTATAACTGGACTCCTGATTCCTCAAGTTTTAAGAGTCTTTCCCACTCTTCGTCTATCATCTTTTGCATCTCTTCAATTATATGTTTATTTTCAGGCTTGAAGAGATGTTTAAACCTTCCCTGACCTTTTAAGAACTCCTCGATTGGTTTTCTTTCTTTCGGTTTGTAGTTAATCTTAACTTTACCATTCTCAATTTCATAGAGAGGCCAGAAGTTTGTCTCAGTTGCAAGTTTGGAATACTGAATTGTCAATGATGGGTCATAGTGCCAGTTTGTAGTGCAGGGCTGGAAAACAGCAAGGAAGGCAGGACCATCTGCTTCGAAACCTTTCTTTGCTTTGTTGTAAAGGTCAAGCAAGTTATGAACTGCTGCCTGTGCTGCATAGGGAATCCTGTGTGCTGCAGTAATTTCAACAATATTCTTCCTCCACTGAGGTTTGCCGTAACTAACTTTTCCTGCAGGGACTGTTGTAGTGCTTGCACCAAAAGGAGTTGCACCACTTCTCTGGTTTCCTGTATTCATATATCCCTGGTTATCATAAACAACATACATGAATTTATGTCTTCTTTCAAGTGCACCGGATAGAGCCTGAAAACCTATATCGTAGGTTCCACCATCTCCACCAATAGCAATTATGTTTACATCGGTATCAATTTTACCTTTCTTCTTAAATGCCCTCAATGCTGTTTCAATGCCTGCTGCAACCGCTGCAGCATTTTCAAACGTGAGGTGAATCCATGGAACATTCCATGCATTAAAAGGATATATTGTCGATGTTACCTCAAGACATCCTGTTGCGTTTGCAATAATAACAGGCTTATCAGAGGCTGCAACTATCGTGTTCACAATCGGCGGAATTCCACATCCAGCACACATTCGATGCCCTGAAACTAAGGGCTTTTCTTTGGATACAATTTCTTGAATCGTTGCCATATTTACCCCCTTATTCCCTTAAACCTATGTACTTCTGGGTTTGAGAATCAACATTTCCAGAAAGAAGTTCCTCAAACACCTTCTTAATATCGCTCTTGAAAATATCCCTACCACCAAGACCATATACATAACTCTGAAGTTTTGGCTTATTTTCTGCCTCAAATAGTGCATTTCTAATTTCAGTATAAAGCGGTGCATATGCGCCAAAGGCAATTGCCCTATCAAGAACACCTACAACCTTAAACTTCTCGAGAGCCTGCCTCATCTCTTTGTATGGGAAAGGTCTAAAGAGTTTAGGCTTTATTAGACCAACCTTATAACCCTGTTCTCGCATTTCATCAACTACGTCTTTTGCTGTTCCTGCAGTAGAATTTAATGCAATAATAACTGCTTCAGCATCGTCAGTTCTGTATTCTTCAAAGAATGGGTACTTCTTCCCTGTTAGTTTAGAAAGTTCTTCGCCAACCTCAAGATATACATCTTTTGCGTTCCATATTGCCTCTTCCTGTTGTCTCTTAACCTCAAAGTAGTAATCAGGAAGTGCAAGAGGACCAACTGTATAAGGATTTTTAACATTTAAAAGATACCTATCTGGCTTTCTTTCACCAATAAATTTTTTAACCTCTTCATCTTCAAGGACTTTTACTACTTCAACACCGTGGCTTGTTATAAAGCCATCCTGCATGACCATAACTGGAAGTAACACTTTTGGATGTTCTGCAATTCTTAAAGCAAGTAGTGTATTTTCATATGCTTCTTGCGCATTTTCAGAGTAAATTTGAACCCAGCCCAAAGTCAATGTTCCCATTGTATCCGAGTGATCGCAATGGATGTTAATTGGAGCTGAAAGTGCTCTGTTTACAACAGGCATAACAATAGGGAGCCTTAATCCAGGCGCTGCTGCTACAATTTCCCACATAAGTGCAAGACCTTGTGATGATGTTGCACACATTGCCCTTGCACCGGCAGCAGAAGCTCCAACTACTGCAGAAAGTGCAGAATGTTCTGATTCAATTGGAACCATCTCTGTATCAACAACGCCATCTGCAACAAACTGTGCAAAGAATTCAACTATTGGGGTTTGGGGTGTTATTGGATATGCAACTACTACATCTGGATTTATCTGTCTCATTGCCTCGGCTGTCGCCTGAGCTCCTGTTAATGGTTTAAGTTTTGCCATAGCACCCTCCTACTCTTCTCTTACCATAGTAATGCACTTGGTAGGACACTCAACTGCGCAGATACCACAACCCTTGCAGTAATCAAAGTTTGTTTCTAACCTTATCGTTCCTTTATAGACTCTGCCATTTTTTCCTACAACGCCTTCCTCGCTTTTGGTAATTGGAATTGCCATATCAGGACAATATGAAACACAAATCATACAATGTATACAATTTGAGGGATCCCAAACAGGACGAAGGCTTCTCCATGAACCTGTTTTATTCTCAAGCGCTGTTGCGGGAGGTAAATCTGCTCCACGCATTAAGTCTTTCCAGCCTTTTTTCTCAGCCATTTTTTGCCTCCTCGTAGCCTCTTTTAAGACCAATGATGTTTTTCTGGACTTTCTCTTCACCAATTTTGTCAAGGAACTCTTCTCTTATGACATCTTCAAGTGTTTCTAACTTAACAACACCAGTAGCTCTTACGAGCGCACCAAGCATAGGAACATTAGGTGCATCCATCTTTAAGAGTTCAAGTGAAATACCTGTTGCATCAACTGTAAAAATTTTACCTTTAAACCCAGTAATTTGCCTTATTTCTTCCGGAGTTTTCGTAGTGTTAACAATAAGAACTCCGTTCTCCTCATCGAGTCCTGCAGTTACAGGAATGTTCTTTGCAAGACCGAAATCAAATACAAGCACTGCATCAGGATTTACGATTGGTTCATGAGTTCGAATCTCCTTATCAGAAATTCTTGTGTAGGCAACTGTTGGCGCACCTCTTCTTTCAGAACCATACTCAGGGAATGCCTGTATTGACTTTCCTTCTTCAAAGGCAGCAAGTGCAAGCATTTGCGAACCTGACTTTGCACCTTGACCTGCCCTACCATGGAATCTTACCTCATAAACACCTTTTTTTGTTTGAACCGCCATTTTAAACCTCCTTAATAAGTGTAAGGGGTGGCTTCAGCCACCCTCAGCCCTAACCTACCTCCTCAACAGTGATGCTCTGAGTGGGGCAGTTTTCAGCAGCATCCTTGTTGCAATCTGCATCGGAAATCTCAGAGATGAAATTTGCCTTTCCATCGTCATCCATTTTCCAGTTCTCAGGACAAATGGATGCACAAACGCCACAACCAATGCAGGTGTCTTTGTTAATTGCAACTTTATATTTTGCCATTTTTCACCTCCACTCTTAATTATAGTATGAATTACAAAAAACAACTATATTTTTGTGAACAATTTGACTAATTTAAGAAAATTTAAAAATAGTTTTGACATAGTCTAAAAACAATATATAATTTAATCAAATGAAGAAAAAAATAAATGTTGTAAAAATTGCAATTTTCTTTCTGGTGTTATATTTTTTCCTTGAAAGCATTTTTAACGCTTTTTACCTTGTAAGCAATTATTTTACACTCCAAAAGAAAAGACAGGAACTTGAAAGGCTAAAACAGGAACAGCAAACGCTTCTTCAAAAAATAGAGTATGCAAAAAGCGACGAGTTTGTTGAGAAGTACGCACGGGAAAACCTTGGTTTAGGAAAAGAAAATGAAACAGTAATCTATTTCAAAATAAACGATGAATCTCAATATTCACAAAAAAATTCAGAAAATTTCCTCAAAAACCTCTTGAATCTTTTTAAAAATTAGATATTATATATAAGCGTATGGGAAACACGGAAGCAACTGGTAGGGTAATAAAAGTTATGCCCTATGGTGCCTTCGTAAAACTCGATGAAGGCAAGGTTGGTTTAATTCATGTTTCTCAACTTACAGAATTAGGAGCTGTTAACCTCGACGATCCAATAAAAGAGGGAGACAGAGTCCTTGTGAAAATAAACGGCAAGGACAAGAGCGGTAAGTTAAATTTGATTTTTGTAAGAAAAGTTAGCGAGCAAGCAAAAAAAGAGGAACAGCAGAAAGAGTCTTTTGAACAGTTATTAAAGAAGTTCCTCAAGGAGTCGCAAGATTCGCTTGTTGCTCAAAAGAGACGTATAAAAAGACATAGAGGAGAGGCGGCGTAGCCCAGTGGTTAGAGCATCCGGCTCATACCCGGAGTGTCGAGGGTTCGAATCCCCCCGCCGCCACCAAATTCAAAACTTTCCTTAGGTCCCAAACCCATTAATGAGATAAGTTAGGAACATATTCCCACACCTTTATGGGCACAAAGTTTTTAAAGCCATATACATAAACAGGTTTTACCGGGTCATTTGAATTTTTAAATTCTATTTTTCCAGTTATTCCCTCATAAGTAATGTTTTTGAGTGCGTCCTTTATTTCAGGTCTTTCGAATGTATTTGCCTTTTTAATTGCCTCTACCAAAAGCCCCATAGCATCATATGCAAGATATGCCTCAATATTTGGCTCTGTCTTATACTTTTCTTTATATTTATTTACAAACTCTACCCATTTTGGATTATCCATCGAATAATGACTTACATAAAAAACATTGTAAGGCTTGTTTACCCTTGAAAGTAATTGAGGTGCGTCAACTCCGTCTCCGAAAATAATAGGTCCTTCAAAACCTTGCTTCCTTAACTCTTTATAGACTTCAGATCCATCAACATATAAGTCTGGGTTAAATACAAATTGAACTCCCTGCTCAAGCATCTTTTGAAGTGGGTATTCGACTGTAACTGGTTCGTGTGGATGGGGATAAAACGCAACGATCTTTCCACCTAACTTTTCAAACTCATCTCTAAATGATTTTGCAAGGTAATTTGAATAAGGGTCTTCTATATCGTAAAAAACTCCACCCTCTTTGAGCCCAAGTTTTTCATAAACAAAATGAGCGGAAGCTCTCCCCTGTATTTCATCTGTAAAGCAAGCACGAAAGACATACTCCTTGCCTTTTGTTACCTCGGGATTCGTTGCAACTGATGCTATGAAAGGAATATTAAGCTCCTCACAAATGTTACTTACAGGAATTGCAATCCTGCTAAACGGCGCGCCAACTACAGCAATGTAACTATTGCGTGATAAAACCTCTCTTAATTTATCAGAAACATAATCAGGACTACCTTTGTCATCAAAAGTGACTATACGAATCTTCTTCCCTAAAACTCCACCACTTTTATTCACTTCCTCGAGTTTCATTTCAATCCCATTAACAGTTGAAATACCAAATTCAGGGGCATTAGAACTAATGGGAGCAACAACCAATACTTTAACATAACCTATACATGAAGTAAGAGTAAAAACAATGAGAACGAGCAAGACGCCTATTAACACAATCGGTAAAAGTTTTTTAATTTTTTTCCTCATTTCCAATCGTCTCCTTTTTTTGATATAATAATTATATCGCAAATGAAGGAGGTTAAGAAATGTTAAAATTAAAAAATGTTGAAGAATGCTTTTATCCTAAAACGCTTGAAGAAGCAATTGCAATTTTAAGAGAAAAAGGTGATAAAGCAAAGGTGGTTGGTGGTGGATTACATCTAACTGTATTCCCAAACCCCCAGGTCGAGTACTTTATCTTCCTTGATAACCTTGGTTTAAACTACATTAGGGAGGAAAACGGTACAGTTTCAATTGGCGCAACAGTAACAATAAATAACGCCGCAAAATCAGATTTAATTAAGGGACTTTTTAGTGGCAACTTATCCAGTGCTTTGTCTTTAATTGCATCGGAACTATTAAGAAATCAGATTACTTTCGGAGGATCTGTTGCTCAAAGGGAACCCTATTCAGACATTTCAACAATACTTCTTGCTCTCGATGCAGAGGTAGTTTACTTTGATGGAAGTGAACACACAGAGAAGATAGATGAATTTTTCGAAACTGACTTCAGGGCAAAACTCAAAGATGCTATCATCAAAGAAGTAAGATTCAAGAAGTTTGATTCCTCCTACAAATTCGGAATGGAAAGGCATGTAAGGAATGCAACTGACATTACCCTTCTTAATATGGCTATGCTTGCTCAAATTGAAGAGAACAAGATAAAAGATATTATTGTAAGTTATGGTTCAAGGCCAATGCCTGCTATAAGGTTTAAAGCCCTTGAAGATTTCCTAAAAGGGAAAGACTTAAACGAGGCAGTGAAAGAAGTCTATAATTTTGCAAAAGAAAACGCTGATGTGAAAGGCGATATAAGAAGAGACGAGCAATATAGAAGAGAACTTACAGGCGTATTTGCTAAAAGATTGCTTGAATCATTTGGGAGGTAGAGATGAAAGTTCACTACAAAATTAACGGCAAGGATTACGAATTTGACATCCATCCTGGTAAAGTCCTTTTAGATGTCCTAAGAGAAAATGGCTTTACTGAGGTAAAAGGGAATTGCTACATGGGGACATGTGGTGCATGTACGGTACTTATAAATGGCACTCCTAAAACAAGTTGCACTGTACTTGCAGCTCAGATAAACGGTGCAGAAATTACAACAGTAAAAGGCTTGGGAGATATTTTAAATCCGCATCCACTTCAAAAAGCATTTGTTGAGAAAGGAGCAGTCCAGTGTGGTTACTGCACTCCCGGGACAATTCTTGCAGCATATGCACTGCTAAAGGAGAATCCAAATCCAACTGATGAGGATATAAAGAAAGCAATTGATGGGAATCTCTGTAGATGCACAGGATATGTTCAGCAGGTTGAGGCAATTAAGTATGCGATAACACTTCTTAAGGAGGGGAAATAATGGAAAAGCAAGTAATTGGGAAAAATGTTGAAAAAATTGATGCTCTTGCTCTTGCAACAGGACAACCAGTTTATGCTGACGATATAAAACTTCCAAATACGCTTCACATAAAATTCCTTTATTCACCTCACGCAAATGCAATTATTGAAGACATTGACACAACGGAAGCAGAAAAACTTCCTGGCGTTCATATGGTTTTAACATACAAGAACACTCCGCAGGTTTACCACACTACAGCAGGACAGGGATGGCCAGAACCATCTCCATACGATACCTGTATGTTCAATCAACATGTAAGGTTTGTTGGTGATAGAGTTGCAGCTGTTGCTGCAGAATCAGAGGAGATTGCGTTAGAGGCACTCAAACTCATAAAGGTTAAATATAATGTGCTTCCTGCAGTGTTTGATCCAGAAGAAGCGATGAAAGAAGGAGCACCGATAATTCACGAGGAAAACCCTCAAGGCACTTACGATGCAAAAAGGAACCTGGTTGCTCATATCGAAGTCAAAGCAGGCGATGTTGAGAAAGGTTTCGAAGAAGCAGATGTTGTTGTTGAGCACACATTTGAAACGCAATTTGCTCAGCACTGCCCCATAGAAACTCACGCAACAATATCTTATCTTGATGAGAATGGAAGAATAGTTATAAGGTCTTCCACACAGGTACCATTCCATGTAAGAAGAATCGTTGCACAGGTTTTAGGAATCCCGGTATCGCAAATAAGAGTAATTAAGCCAAGGATTGGCGGAGGATTTGGAAGCAAACAAGAGATAATCCTCGAAGAAGTCTGCGCATTTGTAACAATGAAAACTGGAAGACCAGCAAGAGCAGTATATACAAGAGAAGAAGAGTTTATTTCATCAAGGACAAGACACCCAATGAAAATAACAGTAAAAATTGGTGCAAAGAAGGATGGAAGATTTACTGCTATAAAGATGTATGCATTAAGCAATACAGGCGCATACGGCACACACGGGCTTACTGTTGCTTCGAACACTGGCTCAAAAACACTACCACTTTATAATAAAGCACCAAATGTTGAATTTGTAGCAGATGTCGTCTATACGAACCTCCCGGTGCCAGGCGCATACAGAGGGTATGGTGCAACACAGGGTTATGCATGCCTTGAACAAACGGTTGATATGGTTGCAGAAAAACTTGGATTAGATCCAATTGCAATAAGAAAAATAAACCACATAAGAAAAGGCGAAACTTCCCCAATATTTGAGGCACTTGGAGAGGGAAGGGAAGGTGTCGTCCAGTACATTGAAAGCGAAGCGGTTGATAAACTTCTCGAGTTAGGCGCAAAGGAAATTGGCTTCTATGAAAAATGGGGCAAAAAAGTGAGAAATGGCTCAAAAGTTAGAGGTGTGGGCATGTCGCTGCATATGCAGGGCTCTGGTATTCCAAAAATCGATATGGGCTCTGCATCAATCAAGTTGAATGAGGATGGTTCTGTTAATGTCCTTTACGGTGGAACTGATATTGGAACAGGACTTGACACTGTTGTTGCACAAATCGTGGGCGAAGTACTTGGAATTGATCCTAAGAAGGTCATCGTCTATCCCTCAGATACAGATATCACTCCTTTTGATAAAGGCGCTTACGCATCCTCGGGCACATTCATCTCTGGAAGTGCAGTCTATAATACCGCTCTCAAATTAAGAGACCAGATCCTAGAAGTTGCAAAAGATATGTTTGGGGAACAGGATAGCAAAGATTACATACTTAAAGATGGATTTGTTATCTCGCCAAGGAGTGGAAAACGTGTAAGCCTTTCAGAAATTGCATACGATACATTCTATGTAAAGAAACAAAAACAGATAATGGCTGTTGGTTCATTTGTATCTGAATCTTCACCACCACCATTTGCAGCTCACTTTGTAGAAATTGAGGTTGATGAGGAAACCGGCGTTATCACACCAATTAAATATGTAGCAGCGGTTGATTGCGGTGTTGTTATAAACCCCGAACTTACAAAAGGACAGATAATAGGTGCAATTGTAAATGGTATTGGATATGCACTGACTGAAGAGTACAAGTTCGGAGAAAATGGCAAGGTTCTCAATCCTAACTTTATGGAGTATAGGATCCCATCCTCAAGAGATATTCCTGAGATTGTTCCAATACTTGTTGAAACATACGAGCCTACAGGTCCACTCGGCGCAAAATCAGTTTCAGAGATTAATATAAATGGTCCAATCCCTGCAATTGGTAACGCACTTTATGATGCACTCGGAATAAGGCTCGGAAGTTCACCATACACACCTGATAAGGTTCTAAAGGCATTAAAAGAAAAAAGAAAATAAGGACAAAGAAATATTTTAAAAAGGGGGCTTTTGCCCCCTCATTTTTATAGATTCTTAAATGTCTGCATAACCCACTGCTCTATCTCGTCCCTAACTTTTCTAACTCTCCCCATTATTTCCTCTTCTGTTCCTGTAAATGTAGATGGGTCCTCAAAACCCTGGTGAATGTATTGAAGCGCACCAGGGAAATATGGGCACTCTTCTTTTGCCTGATCGCAAACAGTAACAACATAATCAAATCTTGTTCCTTTGAATTCCTGAACTGACTTTGTCCTGTTATTCGAGATGTCAATTCCAATTTCCTGTATCGCCCTTACTACATAAGGGTTCAACTTACCTGGATGAGTTCCTGCAGAGTAAGCTTCAAATCGCTCTCCATAAAGGGCATTTAGAAATGCTTCTGCCATTTGTGACCTTGCTGAATTGTGCGTGCAAACAAACAAAACCTTTTTCTTCATCGATAAACCTCCCACCCAATTATATGAAAACCTGGAACAAATTTCAAAGATCAGTTATCTAATATTTGGAGTAAAGTATTAAAATATTTTTGGAGGAGGTATTTATGAAAAAAGTAATTTTGTATGCAATCATTTTGGCGCTTGTTGTGTCACTTGTGGGTGTATCAGTCTATTTTGCTTTACACAAAAATGCTAATGAGGTTGCAAACAATGGAAATACCCAAAATCCCTCAAATGGACAACAGGGAAACGGCGGAAACTCACAGAACGGAACGATCACACAGGAACAGCCCGGGCAAGGTGAAAACCAAGGGGGTGGAACGAACACACAACAAAAAATTGAGTTTGTGATGAGCAAATCTTTTGAAGCAAAGACAACACCAATTGAATTTACAATAAATCCACACGCAAAACAATATGCACTTCCTCTAAGCCTTTCCAATATCCTCAATCTCAAAACAATTCAAGGGAAAATAACTGTTGGAGCAACTGCACTTAATATCCTTAAGAAGAACGGCTTTGTTGTAATAGAAACGCCAAAGGAAATAGGAGATATGAAGATCTCGACAAGGTATGTTCAGTATCCTGAAACAATTTCTCCAAAGGAAGATTTCTTTTCATACTACCTTGCGCTTCAGGAAAAGGAAATCCCAGTTTACATAACTACTGACTCCATTCTCCACTTCTACCATATCTTTTTTGAGAGGACACTTATCGATTTTGAGAAGAATGTCTTTGCTCAGTATATAAAAGACCTCACGGATTATTTCTACAATGAAAACCTCAAAAGATACAAGAATACGGATGACCCTATTATAAAAGAAGTTGCAAAAAGAAACCTTGCATTCTTTGGAGTAGCGGAGTTACTTCAAGATCCAAATTTCCGTGTCGATGCAAGCGTAAAAGACCTTGTAGAACAAGAATTAGCGCTCATCAATAAACATAATGGTTTCGAGAACTCAAAAATATTCCTCTATAAGGAAGATTACTCTCAATATATACCACGGGGGCATTACACGGAGTCAGAAACTCTAAAATCATACTTCAAAACTCTTATGTGGTATGGAAGGATGACTTTCCTACTTAATGGCTCTTCACAAATACAAGAGGGGGAATCAGAATGCGGCTTTTATGATGGAATCATTTCTATTTATGATGCAAAAATTCAAACTTTACAGGGGTTATTCATATCATACGATTTTCTTAAATCTGAAGATGCACAGAATAAGTGGTCAACAATTTACGAAATCACATCTTTTCTTGTAGGATTCTCAGACGACATAACGCCTTACGAATATGCTCGTATCTTAAATGGATTTCTTAAAGACAATTCAAGTGAAAAGGATATAATATCGCAATTTGATACAATAAAAGCTGAACTTCAAAAACTAAGGGATCCTCAAATCTATAGCGGTTTAGGCGCCTGTGAGATGCCAATGCCTTGCCCTCCATTAAGCAAGGAAGACATCGAACATCTTAAAGAAACAAATCTAAAACTTCTTAAAGAGACAAAAGGTATGAGACTACTTGGACAAAGATTCACAATCGATTCTTATCTTTTCTCAAGGATTGTCTCGCCCTTTTCGGGCGAATACACAGGGGAGAAAACTCCTCTTCCCATAACTAACCTTCCTTTTACTTACACCTGGTATGACAAGTATAAAGACTCAGAAGAAAACAGACCGTTTACCTGGGTAAAAACATCTGTAGAGGGATGTAAGGGACGAGAAGTAAGAGGATTCCCAAGAGGGCTCGACCTTATGGCATTACTTGGCTCTGATAGAGCATTTGAATTACTGAAGGCCGAGGGGGACACAAACTACTCAGACTATGATAAAGTCTTTAACGAACTTAAAAGTTATATAGATAATTTACCGAAAGACGAGTGGAATAAAACCCTCTACAACAAGTGGCTTGATGTCCTTACATCACTTTTCTTGAAGGAAGTGCAAGGGCTCCCAACTTTTATGAAAACAAATGCATATGCTGATAAACTTCTTCAAACGGCTCTGTCATCGTGGACTGAATTAAGGCACGATACAGTCCTTTATGTAAAGCAGAGTTATGTAATGGCAGAAAAAGGCGAAGGCGGTCCTGAAGAAAAACCCTACCCAGGCTATGTTGAACCAGTCCCTGAATTCTACATAAAACTCATTGAATTAACACGCCTCACAAAAGATGGGCTTCAAAAGATAGAAGATAAAACAACAGATGGAAAAATTAAGGACACGCTACAGTGGAAAATGTATGCACTTGATGACATTGATACCTTGCTTCAAAAGCTCCTTAACATTGTAAAAAAGGAACTTGAGAATGCCCCTCTTGATGACACTGACTATTATACAGTTAAAGGCATCGGTGAATATTTTGATACAGCGACTCAGATGTTATTCTCAGGAGAAACTGATATTGACCTTATAAAGCCAACGCTCGTAACGGATGTTCATACGGATGGGAATACAAAGATCGTTCTTGAAGAAGGATTGGGCTATATAAATACAATTCTTGTTGCATGCCCTGATGAAAAAGGAAACATACATCTTGCGGTTGGTCCTGTGTTTTCTTACTATGAGTTTAAGTATCCTATGGAAAATAGGCTTACTGATGAACAATGGCGAAGTATGTTAAAAGAAGGGAAAATTCCTCCGAAACCAAAATGGATAAGCAATTTTTCAAATTAATAATCTTTGCTCTTATTGCAATTTCAACAATACTAATTTTAAAGCCTGCTTATATATCGGCTCCTGAAATTGTTGAGCCGAAGATATTAGGCGGCGTTGTTCCACACCATCTTGTAGCAAAGGATGTAATTGAAGACTTTTACAAGCGCATTTCAAGTGAAGTTGCAAAGCCGAAAATTGTCGTCATCCTTTCACCTGACCACTTTGGGAAATGCACTTCCGAAGGCGTTTCATTCATCACTTCAGAATCGCAATTTCTCGATTTTAAAGTTGCAACCGATGAAATTAATATCCTTAAAAAGCAATTTAACATTAAAGAGGATAATACTGCGATTTATTTAGACCATGGGATTGCAAATCATCTTCCATTCATTAAAGAATATTTTGGCGAAAGCCTAATACTACCAATTCTTGTAAGTCCTAAGGTTACAATGGATGAAGCAAAAAATTTTGCATCACTTTTGAATAGCACACTTCCTGTTGACACTTTTGTTATTGCAAGTGTAGATTTTTCGCACTATCTTCCCAAAGAAATTGAGGATGTCCACGATAAGAAAAGCATAAGAGTACTTACAAATTTTGTAGAAAACGAATTTCCAACAATCGATGTTGACTCGTGGCAAAGTTTGTACATCTTAAGATACATTTCAATCCTAAGAGGCTATGGCGATTACGAAATCCTTGCGCACAAAAACGCCCAGGACTATTCAAAAGAATACCTCACAAGTTCAACATCCTATGTGAGCTGTATTTTCAAGAAAGGCAAATTATCTCATCAAAACAATGAACCCACTACTCTTTCTTTTGTAGGTGATATTATGCTTGATAGGGGTGTATATCAAAAAATTTTATCAAATTCATATTTCTACCCATTTTACTATATTGAACAGGCGTTTAGAGGCATTGACTTAGCAGTCGGAAACCTTGAAGGACCAATTGCCTATAAAAAAGTAAATTTCGAAAGAGGCTCTTTGAGATTCTGCTTCGATAAAGATGTTATTCAAACGCTACAGTACGCTCACTTCAATGCACTTTCTCTTGCAAACAACCACACCGATAATATGGGTTTAAACGGCATCTCCCAAACTAAGGAAATTCTACAAAAAGGTGGCATTGACTTTTTTGGTGAACCAACTAACTTTAAAAATTCACGCATTATAGAGAAAAACGGTGTTGTTTTAGTGGGATTTAACGCAACATATCCCTTTAATCTCGATGAAGTTTCGGAATGGATAAGAGATATAAAAGAAAGCCACGAAAATAGTTTTGTTATCATGGTCATGCATTTTGGAGAAGAGTATATTGGAAAAAGCACTTATAGTGATAGGTATCTTGCGCATACACTTATTGATGCCGGTGCAGACCTCATTATAGGAAGCCATCCCCATGTTGTGAAAGATATCGAATTGTATGAATCAAAAAAACGAAACATCAAAACCCTTATATTTTATTCGCTTGGGAATTTCGTTTTCGACCAGTATTTTTCAAAAGAAACACAGGAAGGCTTGATCGTTTTTGTAACAAAATACGGAAAATCATTTGAATTTACCATAGAGCCCGTTTCATTAACAGAATCGCAACCAAAACTTATGAAAGAAAACGATAGAATTAACTTTCTTAACGATCTTGCAAACAAGTCAAGCGATGTAATAAAAGAGCAAATAAAGAACGGAAAGATCACGCTAACAATTGACTATTAAATAAAAATTAGGGGGCTTCCCGCCCCCCCTTAATCACTCAACTACCTCAAACTTATCAGGTGCTATGTAATCTCCAAACTTTGCCTTTGCTTCTTTAAGCCTTTCCTCTTCTTCGCTGTATAGTTCGAATACACGAGTAGGGACAAACTTCAATTCTGAGTAGATATTTCTTAATCTTTCGATTTTTGCAAGGTTTTCATTTACTCGAAGTGTGAATTGCTTAACATAATCCTCATAAGAATAGTCCTTGCTAAGATATTGTTTAAAAAGCATCTTCAGGTCTTCATATAGCGGCATCAAACCAACAGGTGTCTTGAGAGCCATTACTTCATCATGGACTCTTCTTTCCATCCACTTGAGCCACACCTTCTTGTCATTTTTCTCATTAAGGAAACGACCATTAGCATCCTTGAGGAAGTAGTTCACACCAAAAATCTTGGGAGTCTTTTTTAGTTTCTTCCCAAATTCGAGGTTAATCTCAATATACTTGCCAATTGGGATTGAAAGGAAATCAAGGTTAGACATAGGGTTAAATGCTCTTACGCCAACTTTGCCAAGCGTTGCTGCAGTTGTCTCTGATTCAATTGAAGCCCCTTTAAGGACAATTCCATGCTCCCAGTTGAACGCTTCGCAAACAGGATTCCAGGTATCAGAATCTCTTCCACCATAAATTATCCCTGAAACTTCAACTCCTGCGGGATTATGCAGGTTCTCATCAACATTTTCCAAAACTTCAAGGTGCAAGGTAAATCGAGCATTTGGATGTGACGGCGGAATTTCTTTTCCGTTTTCATCTTTTTTGCCTTTGTACCATACACCTGAGTGGTTTATTCCTTTTTCAGGAACTGGTCCATCGTGACCGTTCCAATAAACAGATCCATCTTCAAGCACTAAAACATTTGAGAATATAATTTCATTTTCGCTGTGAAGCGCTTTCCACTGAATCGGGTCATCCTTTGAATTTATGCCCTCGATAATTCCAAACATCCCCTTTTCAACATTAACAGCCCTTGCAACGCCACCAATTTCCCTTATATAAGAAATATCATCGCCAACAATTTTCTCTCCTTTAAGCATCGCAGTTGAAGTCTTACCACACATTGAAGGGAATGCACCAGTAAAATATGAAACCCTATCGTTCGGACCTGTAACTCCCATAAGGAGCATATGTTCTGTAAGCCATCCCTCAGTTGAGGCCCTTTTTATAGCAAGGCGCATGGCTAACTTCTTCAAGCCAATAGTGTTCCCTCCGTATTGTGTATTGCAGGAATAAACAATCTCATCTTTTAAGTCAATATACACTCTTCTCTTGTCGAGATTCTTTGAAGTTTTTCTCTCATCAAGTTCACCTTCGGAGTGGACAAATTTGAAAAATCTTGTAAGTTTTTCGCCTTGCCTTACAAACTCATTATAACCCTGCCTGTAGAGAATGTTTTCAGAGTGAGCAACATAGGGAGAATCTGTAAGTTGAACTGCAGGAATTGTAAAAGGGGAATTCTCAGGACCAAGGACATAAAAAAGTATGTACATAGTCCTTCCATCCATTATGTTTTTCATAATTTCGTGAACTTCTTCCGTAAGAGGACCTCTTGGGCCAGTCTCTATAACAGGGTCAAGGTATTCACCCTCATCAACAAGAATCTTTGTATTTTTCTTGTCCCTTCCCTGGTCGTAGTAAGAATCAAAATGAACTGTGTGCCCCTTAATTTTTAAAGGCATCTCTTCACCATCACCGAGCGCCTTTTTTCTTATAAAATCGATGTCCTCAGGGCTCCCATCAGATACAAAGATGTTTTTTGGATTACAGTGCAAAGCATACTTAGTAATAAACTCAAAAACTTTAGGATTGTTAATTTTCTCTAACTTCTCAAGACTCTTTTCATCCAATTTTTCTTTTAAAATGTTTTCCATCCTACCTCCTTCCATGGATATTTTATCACAAAAAAATTAAAAGCATAAATATTTATTTTATTGCCATAAAACGAAGTTAGAATGAGGGCTTTAAAAAACTTGCATAAAATTACGCATAGTTAAGCGAAATTTTGTTCTATAGTACTTTACCCCAAAAATTTATTTAGATGACCCTTAAAACACAAGAAAATGGGTGGTTCGAAGTAAGTATTTAAGTCATTCTTGAAACATAAAGCAAATTTGTTAATAAAGTTTCACAAATTACGATATAAAACAGCATACATAAATATTGTTTGCTATTAAACCTTAAAATACTGCATAAAAAGGTATTGACTTTCAAAATAAAAATGTATAATTATGCATATAAGGAGACTAAAATGAAAAATTATGAAAAAAGATTAAGGCTTATACGGGAAATTTTACAGAGAGAAAAAGTAAAAAGTGAAAAAGAACTCCAGGAACTACTTTTAAGAAATCACATAAAAGTAACACAAGCAACAATTGCAAGAGATTTCAAAAAACTAAATGTTGTAAAGGTTAGAGATGAAAATGGATTTTATTACACAATTCTTAAAGAAGAAAAGGAAAATCTGGGGAGTAGCCTAAAAATTGCATTTAAGAACTTCGTGAAGGGAATTGACTCAGAAGAAAATTTGATTCTAATTTTTACTTCTCCAGGTAATGCAAGTGGTGTTGCAAACATCATCGACAGCATGCATATTGAAGGAGTTGTGGGAACAGTAGCAGGTGACGACACAATTCTTGTAGTAACAAGAAAAGAGAAAACACAGGAAGTTATTGAAAAATTCAAATCATACATTTAAGGAGGCAAAAAATGGAAAAGGTAGTTTTAGCCTACAGTGGAGGGCTTGACACCTCGGTAATTTTAAAGTATCTTTCAATGAATGGTTTTGAAGTTATTGCCTATGTTGCTGATGTTGGACAAGAAGAAAACTTTGAGGAAGTAAAGGAAAAGGCACTGAAAACAGGCGCATCAAAAGTTTATGTTGAAGATTTGAAGAGAAGATTTGTAACGGAGTTCATATTCCCTGCACTAATGGGAAATGCAATTTATGAAGGAAGATACCTTTTGGGCACTTCTCTTGCACGTCCTCTTATAGCACAAAAACAAATTGAAATTGCAGAGTTAGAAAATGCACCATATGTAGCGCATGGGGCGACGGGCAAGGGAAACGACCAAGTCCGTTTTGAGTTGACATATTATGCGTTAAATCCATCTATTAAGGTAATATCACCATGGAAAGACCCAGAATTTCTAAAACAATTCAAAGGAAGGTCTGATTTAATTAAATTTGCAAAAGAACATGGAATCCCCATAAAAGCCTCTCAAGAAAAGCCATTCTCGGAGGATGAAAATCTTATGCATATAAGTCACGAAGCAGGAATTCTTGAAGATCCAGAAACACCTCCTCCAGAATATGTATTTTCAAAAACTAAATCAATTAAAGATGCAAAAGACGAAGAAACAATTCTTGAAATCCATTTTAAAGATGGATTACCAACAAAAGTCGTAAACAAAAATGATGGGACTGTGAAGAAAGATCCACTCGAACTCTTTATGTATTTAAACGAAATTGGAAAGGAAAATGGCGTTGGAAGGGTTGATATGGTAGAAAATAGATTCATAGGAATTAAGTCAAGAGGTGTTTACGAGACACCAGGAGCGACAATTCTATGGACTGCACATCGAGATCTCGAAGGTATAGCAATGGATAAAGAGGTGATGCACCTGAGAGATATGCTTTCTGTCAAGTTCTCTGAACTCATTTATAATGGCTTTTGGTTTTCTCCAGAAATGGACTTCATATTTGCTGCCATCAAAAAATCTCAAGAAGCAATTGATGGAAAAGTAACATTGAGCATCTACAAGGGCAATGTAATTCCAATTGCAAGAGAATCAAAAACCTCGTTGTATGATAAAGAAATTGCAAGTATGGACTCAATAGAAAACTTTAGCCCAGAAGATTCAAAAGGCTTCATTAACATAAACGCAATTAGGCTAAAGGCACACGCAGTTGTTTTGAGAAAAAATAATCCATACGATTGGAGAAAGAAACTCTATGGGAAGACTCTGGGAAACAAATAAAGATATTTCGAAAAAAATCCTTAATTTTACCGTTGGAAAAGACAACAAACTTGATGAACGACTCATAAAATACGACATTATCGGAACAATTGCGCATGTAAAAATGCTAAAAGAAATTGGAATACTCAATGAAGATGAAAAGGAAAAAATAATTAAAGCACTTAACGAACTCTTATCTAAAAAACAGATAAAAATATCGAAAAGCGAGGAGGACAGCCATACAAAAATTGAAAATTACCTTGTAAGAAAATTGGGAGACATCGGTAAAAAAGTTCACACAGCAAGGTCAAGAAATGATCAGGTTGTAACTGCTTTGAGGCTCTATTACAAAGACTCACTTAAAAGAATAAAATTACAAGCAAGAAAACTCATAAAAACTCTTAAAACACTTAGAAAAGAGTATGGAGATGTAGAGATTCCCGGTTTTACACATTACAGAAAAGCAACTCCAACAACAGTGGATGTATGGCTTGGGAGCTTTATAGAAAGTTTAGAGGACGATTTAAAGGTATTTAAAAGCATAGAGTATCTAATCGACCAAAACCCTCTTGGAAGTGGCGCAGGATATGGTGTTCCCAATATTAAAGTAGATAGAACTATTACACAAAAAGAACTCAAATTCAAAAGGATTCAGGAAAATCCACTTTATGTCCAGAATAGCAGAGGAAAGTTTGAAAGTGCAATTGCATTCGCTCTTTCTATGATCCTTTTTGACATAAACAAACTCTCAAGCGACATAATTTTATTTTCGGAAGAAGATTTTGGTTTCGTAAAATTGGATAAACAGATAACAACCGGAAGTTCAATGATGCCAAACAAGTTTAATCCAGATGTATTCGAAATTGCAAGAGCAAATTACAACAAAGTAATTTCATTAGAGTTAATGCTCAGAATGTTACCTTCAAACCTCATTTCTGGATACCACAGGGATCTCCAGCTTACAAAAGAGGCTATCTTAGAAATAATCGACACAGCGGAATCGACAATAGACACCTTTTCCTATGCCTTAAAGCACATTAGCATAGATAAGAATAGGGCTCAAAAACTCATTACAGATGAAATGAGGGCAGTTGAAAGAGTTAATGAATCTATTAAAAGTGGTATTCCTTTTAGAGAAGCTTATAAAAACGAGAAAAGAAAAATTGAAAAACAGTTATAATTAGTTATGGAGGTAGAAAATGGGAAAAATAGCAAACATAAAACTTGAAAAAACCGAAACGCCTTTTAAAAGGCCATTTCATGTCACAAATAGTGTTCAAACAGTTGCAACGAACATAACCTGCAAAATAACACTCGACAACGGAATTGTTGGCTTGGGAGAGGCTTCTCCTTCCTTTCGAGTTAATGGCGAGGTTGTAAATTCATTGCTTGCAATGGAAGGTTTTTTAAATGATTTTTTAAAAGGACTTGATGTATCAAGGTATAGGGCAATTTTTGAAAAAACATCAAAACTTTTAAGCACCCCAAGTTTAAGGGCAGGCATTGAATTTGCAATTTTAGACGCATATTCAAAAGAATTAGGGATAAAACCTTACAAACTTCTTGGAGGTAGCGAAACAAAACTTGAAACAGACAAAACTGTAAGTATTGGAAGCCTTGAAGAGCGCCTTGAAGAGGCAAAAGAAATTATAGATGAAGGCTTTAGAATAATGAAGGTAAAGGTTGGAGAAAATCTTAAAGAAGATATCAAAGCAATGACTGAAATAGCAAAACTAAAAAGTGGAATGCGCTTCATAATCGATGCAAATATGGGTTATACACCAAAAGAAGCTGTGTTTTTCATTAAAGAGATGTATAAGCAGGGGATAGATGTTGCAATTTTTGAACAACCCGTTAGATTTGATGACTTCGAGGGCCTAAAATATGTGAGATTTCATTCAGATTTTCCAGTTGCGGCAGATGAAAGCATAAAAACTCCTTACGATGCTCTGAGATTAATAAAGGAAGAGGCTGTTGATTTTTTCAATATTAAAATCATGAAATCTGGCATATCTCACGCAATCACAATTTCAGAGATAGCAAAGGCAAAAAATATAGGGCTTATGATAGGTGCAATGGCTGAAACAAGCACAGGCATTACACAGAGCGTTCACCTTGCATTGGGACTGGGAGGTTTTAAATACTTTGACCTTGATACAATATTTCTTTTAGATGAAAAAGAATTTAAAGGAGACTTTATTATAGAGAAACCATTTTACAGAGTTGAATAAAAATTATAAATCAAATTTCAAAACATCCTCATAAGATTCCCTTCTTACAATAGGTTTGTGCGAGCCTCTCTCGACCATAACAACTCCTGGTCGGGGGAATCTATTGTAATTACTTGCCATCGAGTATGTATAAGCTCCAGCAGTAAGGACTGCAAGGATATCCCCTTCTTCTGTATTTGGCAGTTCTACTGATGTTGCAACAATATCACCAGACTCGCAATATTTCCCGAAAACAGAATAAATTTCTCTTTCTCCAGCTAACTTAGATACATTTGTAACTGTGTATTTTGCATCGTATAGTGGAGGTCTTATATTATCACCCATTCCGCCATCAACAAAAAGATATTTATTTCCCTCGACATTCTTTTTCCTTACAACTCGATAGAGAATTATACCTGCATCGCCAACAATAGCCCTCCCTGGTTCAATAAAAATAACCATAGAATCAATTTCAGACTTAGTTAAGTACCTCTGTAGTCCATCTCTTATAGAAGAGATGTATGCGTTTTTGTCAACAACAGGGTCATTTTCAGTATATCTAACTGCAAAACCACCACCAGCACTTAAATACGAGGGAAGAAAGCCAAATTTTTCCTTAAATGTCCTTAAAAATGATGAAACGACCTCTGATGAAGCCTTAAAGGCGTTAATATCAAAAATCTGAGAACCAATATGATAATGGAACCCTAAAAAGTTTATTCTTTTTGTTTTTAAAGCAACTTCTACAAGGTTATAAGCTTTTAACAAATCCAAACCAAACTTAGAAAGTTTATGACCTGTTATGATATAGGAGTGTGTTTGAGCCTCGACCTCTGGCTTAATCCTGAAGAGAATTTTTGCGATTTTATTAGTTTTTTCAGCAATTCTTATAATTGAATTGAACTCACTCTCATTATCAACGACAATATTAACTCCATTAACTATTGCAAATTCGAGGTCTTCGTCAGTTTTTGCATTACCATGGAAAAAGAGCTTCTCAAACGGAAAATCAACAGACTTTGCAGTCAAGATTTCACCCATCGATACAGTATCAGCATAAAGACCATTCTCAAGAAGAATGCGGTAAATTTCCTTTGTTGAAAACGCTTTACTTGCATATGCAATGTGCGCTTCTTTAAAATTATTCTTTAGTGCAATCGTAAACTCATCAATATTTTTCTCTATTTTCTCTTTTGATATCACATAAAGAGGCGTTCCATATGTTTCTGCAAGTTCTAATAGGTCAACCTTTGAAAAAAAGTATTTTCCATTAAGTATTTCAAAATATTCATTTTCTAAGCCCATTTATGAGACACTCCCTTCGATAATCTTAACATAATTCTCATCTGCATTTAGTTCAACTGATACACCCAAAGGAAGCGGAACAAAAACCTCGCCATGACCTGAGGGAAAATTAGAAATAACCGGTTTGTTTGTTTCAATTAAATAGTCTTTATAAATCTCGTCAAGTGTAAGCGTTGCTCTTTTTTTATCCTTTTGAGTTATATCAACCATATCGCCTGCAAGAAATCCATTAAATTCTTCCAATTTTTTTGATAATTTCAGGTGTAAAAGCATTCTATCAATATCATGAAAATGCTCTTCAACTTCTTCGAAAAAGAATATAGAATCTTTACTTTCAATTTCAAATTCAGTTCCAATAAGTGCATCTACAAGCGTAAGGCAACCGCCAAAAAGTTTTCCTCTTGCAATACCCTTATTCAGAGGTCTCATTGCATCGAATTTAAACATAGGTGTAAAAGTCTTATCCATAAGATAGCGCATAAGCGTATGAGAGTTTTCGTCTTTACCAAGATCAACTGCAACCATCTGTCCATAAAAAGTGATAAGTCCGCATTTCTTATTAAGCGCAAGATGTAGAGAAGTTATATCTGAATATCCGACAAAGATTTTTGGATTTTTACAAATTATATCAAAATCAAGATAGGGTAGAATTCGTCCACTCCCATACCCGCCACAGGTAGAAAAAATTGCCTTGATAGATTTATCCCCGAAATATTCATTTAAAATATCTGCTCTTGTTTTGTCACTTCCTGCAAGATATCCATATTCATCGAAAATATGTTCATCGATAACAACATCTAATCCGTAATCCTTTAAAAACTTAATCCCTCTATCAAATTTTTCTTTAAAAGGTGTGCTTGCAAGAGAGACAACAGCAACCCTGTCGCCGCTCTTTAAATGCTCTGCTTTTACCAATTGAGCCTCCTTATAAGAGCAATTTTTGAGATCCAGAATTCATCCAACTTACTTATCTGCACCTTTGGAACATAAGTGGTTGTTGCATGAATGAATCTATCTGCCCCTATGAATATAGCAACATGATTAATACGATCCTTCCCAAAGAAAATTAAATCGCATGGCTTTAAATCAGTTATATCAACTGTTCCAAAAATATCCATCTCAGCCTGCATATAGGCATCTCTTTTCAAATTATAACCATTAAGAGCAAAAACTGTCTGAACAAATCCAGAACAGTCAAAACCAAAGGGAGTTTTTCCACCCCAAAAATATGGCACATTTAGAAATTGTAGAGCAGTTTTTAAAATATTTTTACAATTTTGTTTTTGGTATCTAAAGGGAAATTGTGTTTCAATAAATGTGTTTTCCTGGATGTAAAAATTATCTCCTGAAAAATTTTTTACAAGATGGTAGCCGTTTTCTCTTCGCATACCATTTATAAGTATGCTTCCTATGGGGAGTGTATAAACAAGTTTAGACTTAACTGATGGCTCAAAATAAGCATTAACAAGCGGTTCTTTTATAATAACTATATCCTTAACATCTTCTGCCTCTATTATTGCATCATCATTCACATATCCCACATATCCATCGGACGCCTGGATCTTTACAAATGAATTAATCGTCTCAAGAACTTCAACTTTTTCTCCCATTATAACCTGAGAGATAACCTCACCTTCAAATGGCTTTGAATACATATTTGAGTAAGGCTTATTCACAAAAAACATATTATCCCTCGTAAACAATTTTACCTTTTACAATTGTTTTCTTAACATTTAACGATTCATCCATACATACAAAACTTGCAAACTTGCCTACTTTTATATCACCAAGCATTTTTTCACCAATGCTTCTTGAAGGAAGTAGAGATGAAGATACTACCGCATCACCAAAAGAAAAATCACCAAATTTAACTAAGTTCTTGAATCCTCTATCCATAGTCAGAATAGAGCCCGCAAGTGTTCCGTCTTTTAACCTTGCAGTTCCATCGCTTACAAATACATCGTAGTTCCCGAGTTTGTAAATACCATCTTTGAGGTTTGTTGCTTCAATTGCATCGGTTACGAGGACAAGTCTATCT
>JAEMPV010000050.1:0-15518 GCA_022759145.1 Caldisericum sp. | reverse complement strand
GGAATTGCATTTTCAAGTTCTGGTGCAACCGTAAACTTCCTTACATTACCATGCCTGATTAATTCCTTTGCATAATCAATATCAGGTTTTACAAAAAATCTTTCATCCATTGCTCCATGCTTTTTTGGATTTATAAAAACTCCTTCAAGGTGAATACCCAGTGGAATTGCGCCCTCAAAATCATCATTCGGATTAAAATCTTCTAAAATCTTAAGAATATTTTCTTTGGAATCGGAAACAAGCGTTGGAAGAAACGCAACTACACCTGTTTTGGGGAGTTCTTTCGACATTTTTTTAATGCCACCTATACCATCACGATTTACATCTACCCCTTCAAAACCGTGAATGTGCACATCAACAAAACCAGGCATGACCAAAAAATCGCTAAGATCAATGAAATCCGTTGTATGAAGTTTGTCGCTAATAGAAACAATAACACCATTAACAACCTCTATAAATAATTCGCTTTCTATGAATTCTGGGCAGTAGCACCTTGAAACTTTAAATACTTTATATTCCATAAGTCACCTTCTTTAATTTTGATGGTTTATCGGGATTAAGCCCCTTTTCTCTTGATAGGTAGAATGAGAAAAGTTGCAAAAATATAGCAAATACAACAGGATAAAGAAGCGTTGAAACTGAAGGAATTTTAAAAGAAAGGTTATTCAATCCCTCAACATCACTTACAACTAAAACATCGCCACCTTCATCTTTTATCCTCTTTAAAATCGCTAAGTTGGAATCATAAGTCTCATCTTTTGGCAGAAAGAATATAACAGGTGTTTCATTGGTAAGCGAAGCAATTGGTCCATGCAAAAAATCGACAGATGAAAAACCAACTGCATTTACAATTGAAGTTTCCCTTAATTTCAGCGCAAACTCAAGGGCTGTAGGATAATTAAAGCCTCTCCCTAAGATAAAAAAGTGTTTTGCAAACTTATATCTTTCTGTAAGTTTAGCGATATAATCCTCGTTTTTCAGAACATACAGAACTCCTTTGTGAAGACTTTCAAAGTCAATATCCTTGAGTACGAAATTTGCAAGATGAAGGAAAAACATAAGAGTCAAAGTATAAGTTTTAGTTGCAGAAACACTATGCTCCTCTCCTCCCCTAAGTAAGAAAGGAATATCTGAGATTTTGTAAAGTCTTGAGTTCTCGTTATTTGTGATTCCTATTGAAAGTGCATTCTCTTTGTTAAAAGTTTCAACGACTTTAACGACGTCTTCAGTTTCACCTGATTGGCTTATCGCTATTCCAAGGACATTTTTAAGTTTTGGGTACCTTTTATACCAGGTGTAAAGAGAAAATGAAGCAAAGGAAGATGGTATAGAAAAAGCATATTCAAAAACATACTTCCCATAAGTTGCAGCATTATCAGAAGTCCCTCTTGAAATAAAAATAACGGTGTTTGGAGCATAGTTTGATATTTTTTTATAAATACCCTCAAATTCGGTTTTTCTTTGAGAATACTCTTTAATAAGTTTTACGGATTCCTGAATTTCTTTATGCATAAAAAACTCATTCTCCATAAGTTATGCACCCCCAAATTGACATATCTTTCGCACCTGTAGTTTTTGGAATTCCGCATTTTTTCCTGTATTTTGTCCTAAGAGCATACAGTGCAAAGGCAGACGCCTCTTTTGATTCTGATGGAATTCCGAAATCATCTGAAAACTTAAGTTCGGTGTTTCCTAAAAGTTTTTTTAAATTTGAAACAAGTGTCCTGTTTTTGCTTCCCCCACCTGAAAGGACAACCACAGGAGGCACTTCGCCCAGGAAACGCTTGTAAGCATCATAAATGGAGTATGCAACAAAAAAGTTTGCAGTTGCTATTAAATCAAATTTGTTTATCTTACCAGAATAATAAAACTCATTAAGGATCTCCTTAAGAAATTCGTCACCAAATTCATTTCTACCTGCACTTTTCGGAGGATTTCTCTTTAAATATGGATGTGATAAGAGATACGACAAAACTTCATCGTTAATCTTGCCATTACTTGCTAATTTTCCATCTTCATCATATGGAACATCAAAAAGTGCCTTTGAAAGACCATCAAGAAGCATATTAGAAGGACCTATATCGAATGCAATAACATTATTAATATCTTTATCCTTTACAAATGTGAGATTAGAGATACCACCAAGATTCTGTAAAACGATTGGAGCAAAATCTTTAAAAACAAGATAATCAAAGTATGGAATAAGTGGAGCTCCATTTCCCGATAGCGCTATATCTTTCGCCCTGAAATTGGATACTACATCGATATGAGTTTCTACTGCTAAATAAGAAGGTTCACCTATCTGTAGAGTTGAAACTCGATCCTCATGATAAATCGTTTGACCGTGAAGTCCTATTACTTCAATAGATGATGCATCGATTTCAAGATCTTTAATAAATTCAGAAACTACTTCAGCATAAAGTTTACCAAGTTTGTAATGCAAATTAGATATATCCTTTGTAGTTCCTCTTTCGGATACATCTCGAATTAAGTCTTTAAGTGATTCCTCGAATGGATATGTTTTATAGTTTAAAACCTTAAAATCCTCTCCGTTAAGCCCGCTTTCTATAAGAGAAACGGTTATTCCATCAAGAGAAGTCCCGCTCATTATGCCTATCGCTTTCATAGTAACTCCGTGTAGACCTTATTCGAAACTACTCTCCTAAGGTGCATATGCAACATATTTTTCCTTCCAAAATAAACTCTGTTTGTAAGAAGAATAATAGAAATAGAGTTTTCGAAATCAAAAAAGATGGAAGTCCCTGTAAATCCAGAGTGGCCAATTGAGTCGTCGGGAGCAAAATCAGGTGCAATATTTAGAGACTTCCCCTTAACAAAGCCAACTGTTCTTTCTTCATTAAGCCCTTCTGTAAAAGTTGTCCTTATAAGTTTAAAAGAAAAGGGAGTTAATAGTGTCTTATCTAAAAATTTACCCTCATTCAATATAAGTAACGAAAATGTCTCAAGATCTTTCAAATTTGAAAAAAGCCCTGCATGTCCAGAAGCACCACCCAATGCCCTTGCGTTCTCGTCATGGACAACACCTTTAATATGAATACCTTTAACTAACTCTGTCTCTACAACGCTCCCCTTTGCTTCAAATCCTGTATCGAACATTCCCAAATCATCATAGAATTCCCTTGCAATTTCTTTAAGGGGTTTTTGAAGAACATCCTCAATGATGAACCCAAGAAGGATGAATCCAAGGTCACTATATTCTACAACCTCGTTTGGTAGTCTTACAAAACCAAATTTTTTAATCTTCTCTAAAGCCTCGGTTTTAGTTATTGGTTTGACATCGTGAGGTTCTTCAGTAGTAAGGCTTAGATCATCAGAAAAAAGTGGAATCCATGCTTTTAACCCAGCCGTATGAGTTATAAGATTAAGAAGCGTAACATTTGTGGGGAAATCTTTTAAGTAATAGCTAATTGGATCTTTTAGTGAAATAAGACCATCCTCGACAAGACGCAAAATAACGGGAGTGGTAAACACAACCTTTGTTAGAGATGCAAGGTCAAAAAGTGTATTTTCGTTAATAGGTTCTCCTTCTTCCCCGGTTTTTCCAGCGGTATATTCAAAAATGACCTTATCCTTCCTTAAGACTGCAAACGCTAAGCCAGTTGCAACATTTTCTTCTAATGATTTATCAAGTATTTCTCTTATTTTCATACAGGAAGCCTTCCTTTCGGTTCTAATTTTCCTCTAATAACATCGAGCGTTTTCTCTATAATTTTCGGTAGCGGTGAAAATGTGAGAATGATACAATCGACAAAGTCAAATATATGTCTATCAACAGGATCGCCAGCGACAATCACACAAACCTTATCTGCAACCTCTTTAACTTTCGATACAAGCACTTTTTGAGATTGGTGCCTAAACACATTATAAACTGATATTACAACATTATCACCTTTTGAAATCTGCGAAACTATTTTCTGAATCTCTCCTTCGTCAGGATCTAAAGAGAAATCCCCAATAGTATCTATTCCTTCTTCAACTTTAACTTCACCAAATAGAGAAAAAGAGAAAAACTTAAAATTATCCTTCGGAATAAATCCGTTATCCTTTAAAAGTGTAACATAGTAATCTTCTCTAAGAGGAATATCTTCTAATTTCTCATATTCTTTCAAGTTTTCTATTTTTTCAATATGCGAATCTAAATTAATGTGTGAGTGCTCTATGGAGTGCACCATTTCTTTTTGTATCTCAAAATTACTGCATACTGCAAGCATATCATTACCGCTTTCAAGTGCTTTTACAGGAATTTCATGAATTGGAAACACCTTTGCTCCACCCATTTCAAGATCATCTGTAAGTATTACACCATTAAAAAATTCTTTCAAAAGGTCTATGCCTTTCTTTGAAAAAGTTATCGGTAATTCATCAATAATCGGGACTATAACATGTGCGGTCATTATGAAATCAGTAATATCACTAACTTTTCTAAAAGGGAACAATGCTATTTCTAACTCATTTAAATCAAGATCACTTTTGGGAAGGACTAAATGGGGATCCTCGAGAACTTTTCCATAACCTATAAAATGCTTAGCGCATGCATAAACTCCTGCTCTGTGCAAACCAAGTATTGCTTTCTTGCCAAACTCTCCTACTAAATCTTCAGAACTTCCAAACGACCGAATCCCGATAACATTTCCTTCGGTTGCATAAATATCGACAACTGGAGCAAGATTTAGATTAATGCCATTCTTTGCAAGCAACTGCCCGCATTTAAAATAAACTTCCTCTGCATAATCGGAATCAAAGGAAGAGCCAATATTCATATTTGAAAACATAAACTTTTCGGTTTCCTTAAATCTACGAACATTTCCTCCTTCACAATCAACTGCAATAATAGGATTTTCAAATTCGTTTTTCAGTATATCTATATTTTCTTTAAGATGTTCAATATTTCTTCTAAAAAGAATGAAATTCTTTGCGCCTACAGACTTAAAAAATTTTAGCCTCTCAAGGCTCAGAACGCCTTCCTCAAATCCAAACATAAAGACTTTTCCAACATCACCCATTAATAACCTCCGAGAAGAGTTTCAAATCTTTTATAAACGACTCAGTAATCGAATCAAAATTTCTTGGGACGCTTTCAATGATAAACCTTGCATCCTTAAATTCCTTAAGAAATGATCTCAATTCTTTAAAATTTATGTTCCCTTCTCCTATCGGAAGATGAAGGTCTTTTCCTTCAATTGTATCACTTATGTGGATTTTCTTAATTCTTTCTTTGTATTTATCGCTTATAGGTATTGCTTTATTGAAGTTGCCAAATTTAAGATAATAGTGCGAAATATCAAGACAAAAATTAACATCAAATCCAGAAAAGAATTCAAAAAACTCGTTTATATCTTTAAAAAGTGTTTCAGGGACATTTTCTATTACAATATTTTGTCTATAATCAGAAAGCAAATTCATAGCGTATTCCATTCTTTTCTTTGAAGTCTCAACCCAACCGTCAAAACGTGTCGTAAAATTTCCTTCGTGAACAACTGTCTCAAATCCCTTTGAAAGTGCTTTTTTGATCTCGTTTATTGAATATTCATGGTGCGAATCTGAAAGACTTGCAATATTAACATATCGTGAGGGAGCATGAAGAGAAACAGAATAACTACCATTTAAAATTTCTTCGTAGCCAAATTCAAATACAAACTCAACCTCGTTAAGATCTTCAATCTTCAGAAGTTCGTTAAAATCCTTCCTATGCAAAATATAAGCAATTGTAGATATACCAATTTTCATTTGAAGAATTTAGGATCCATTGCATTTCTAAGGCCGTCGCCCAGGAAGTTAAAAAGTAATACAGTTACAAAAATCATAAGGCCAGGCCAAAGAACAAGCCACTGTGCAGTCCATATATATGTTTGCGCATTCATAAGCATATTTCCCCAACTTGCAGTTGGAGGCTGAACTCCAAGCCCAAAGAAAGAAAGGGCAGCTTCGGATAAGATTACTCCACCAAGCCTGAGCGTTGCCCATACTATAAAAATGTGGAAGGTATTTGGAAGTATGTGTCTTATAATAATTCGCATATTAGAAGCGCCAATTGCTTTTGCTGCCTCTACAAACTGCTCTTCAGATACAGACAATGCCTCTCCTCTTGTAAGTCTTGCAATACCAAGCCATCCAAAAACAACAAGTATAATTATAAGCTTCATTATACTGCTTGGAACTATTTTTATTTTCGCTGCAACAACAAGTATCGGAAATTCTGGGATTGCCATCATTATTTCATTTAGCCTCATTAAAGCAATATCAACCCAACCTTTCTTGTAGGCAGCAAGAATCCCAATAAATACACCAATAAAACCTGAAAGAAGTGTTACACTAAGCGAGATGAGAAGAGAAACCCTTCCTCCGTATAAAAGACGAGCAAGTTCATCCCTACCATTTTCATCGGTTCCAAGAGGATGGAGTCTTGATGGAGGCTGCAATACTTCTTGCAAATTAATATAATTAGGGTCAACTCTGTACAAAAAAGGTCCAATGATTACTATAGCATACATAAGAATGAGAAGAATTAAAGAAACCGTTGCAAGTTTGTTCTTTAAAAGTCTTCTTCTTACTTCACTCCAGTAAGTTGTGGATCTTTCAGAAACTTTTTCAACAACAATTTGTTCTTCCATCATTCACCTCACGAGAACCTTATCCTTGGGTCTAACAAAGCGTAGGCAATGTCAGCAAGAAGAAGGGAAAGCAAAAGTAAACTCGAATAGAATATAAGAGAAGCCATCGCAACCATATAGTCATTATTCATAACTGCACCTATAATAAGACTTCCCATGCCGGGGATAGAAAAGATTTGTTCAATAATTGCGGAACCGCTAAAGAAACCTGGTAATGAAAGGAAGAAAAGAGTTGCAATCGGATTCAAGGAATTTCTAAAAACATGTTTCCACAATACTTTATTTTCAGGCAAACCTTTCGCACGGGCTGTTCTTACATAATCTTTTCTCAACATCTCAAGAACAGAAGACCTTGTATACCTAACCCAACCAGTAAGACCACCAAATCCAAGAACTATAAAAGGCATAATAATGTACTTTAATCTATCAAGAAACCTTGCAAGGAGTGGAGCGCTTTCCATACCAGGAGTCATCCACCCACCAGGAGGAAGGATATGGAGTTTTACAGAAAAAAGAATCATAAGCATTAAAGAAAGCCAAAAAGATGGCATTGCAAGACCAATATATGAAATAACAGTAAAAAAGTTGTCTATGAAAGAATATTGCTTTAAGGCGGAAACATATCCAATCAATACACCAATAACCAATGAAAATGTGAAGGTAAAGATATTTATTGAAAGCGTAATTGGCATTGCTCTTTTAATAAGATCTATAACTTTCTCACCAGTTACTGCAGATATGCCAAAATTCCCTCTTAAAATTTGCGAAAGCCACATAAAATACCTTATATATACTGGCTTATCAAAACCAAAACTTTTTATAAGTTGTGAAACATAATTCTGGTCTATGTATGGGCTTGCTCTTAATTCAGCAAATGGATCGCCCATAAGACTGTAAAGAAAAAAAGAAATGAGAGTTATAAGAAAAAACTCTGGTATCATTATAAGTATTCTTTTAAGGATATAATTCCTCATTATTCCTCCCTATAAGCCTGGCTGAGGGCTTTTGCCCTCAGCCCATTTTCGTTTTCGTTATTTATCGAGGAACCAGAAGGAGGCATTCCATGTGTATCTATTTATGCCGCCTTTTGTACCGATGTAGTTCTTAAATTCTTTTCTAACAGCACTGATTCCAACTCTTTCAAGCCATGGGATCTCGGGAAGCTCTTCTGCAAATATTTCCTGGAATTTACCATAATACTCTTTTCTTTCCGTTATACTCAAAGTTGAGTATGCAAGATTTGCATACTTTGTTGCTTCTTCATTGCACCATCTTGGCCAATTCAAGCCAGAGTAATTATTTTCAGGTGTAGGAACCTGGTCACACTTGTATGAATCAAGTTTTCCAGGGAAGAGTGGGTCTTCAATCCAACCTGCAAAATACAGGTCAACCTGTGCCTGAGGAATAACTCGGCCATAGTATGTGGAAGAAGGGAATGATTGAATATCAACTTTTATGCCAAGTTTGGCAAGTTCTGATTGGATAAATACACCTGCTTGCTTTGCAGATGTTGCTGTTGTTGTGCCAAGTATAACCTTAAACTCTTTTCCATCTTTTGAAACAAGTATACCGTTTGGTCCCATTGTAAACCCTGCGTCCTTAAGAAGTTGTTTTGCTTTGTCAGGATCGTAATAGTATTTCTTAACATTGGGATTGTATGCCCAACTGCTCTTCATAATAGGACCCGTTGCCCTTGGAACATCAAAGCCATAATACTGCTTTGCGTATCCTTCCATATTTATACCGTAAGCAATAGCCTGACGGACTCTCTTATCAGAAAGAAGTGGATTCGTTGTAATGCATCCAATATAAGTTAAGCCACTTTCGCTAAAAGATATTGCTACATTAAATGCATTACTCTGTTTCAAAACTGGAACCTGTTGTGGATCAATTGATGAAGCAAGAATTGTTCCTGCAAGAAGGTTTGCAAGCCTTGTATTAGAATCAGGGATATACTTAATAACTATTCTATCAACAAGTGGCTGTCCCCATGGATAATATGGATTTCTAACAAATGAAATGTAAGAATTCTTTACCCAATTTTCGACCATAAAAGGACCGTTTCCAATTGGCTTGGTATTGAAATCACAACTGTTTATAAGTGCTGGGTCTTTAGTGTAAATTGGCTCGAGAATATGCTTTGGCAAAACACCTCTTCCAAGAACATACTGTGGATCGACGGTATTGTAATAATAAACAATGGTTGAACTATTTGGTGCTTCAACTTTTTCAATGAATCTTGCCCACATACTTGAAGCAGACACAAGTTTAATAGCAGGATCGGCAAGCAATTTCTCTGTGAATATATAGTCATCGACTGTTACTGGAGTGCCATCTGCCCACTTCAACCCAGGACGCAAATGATACGTAACTTTCATCTTCTTAACGCCATTTACTTCATAAACAGAAACAAGACCATTCTCAATGGTTGGGACTTCTTTTGCTGCAAGAGGATATGGAGTTTCATTTTCATCAAGACCAATCAAATTTGCAAATTGCAATAACCAGTAATCTCCTGATGCACCTATTGATGAGAGAGGAAGGAAAAGCGTATCTGCTTCTGTTGCAGTTGCAAGATTAATAACTCCTCCGACCTTTACAGGCTTAACAACTCTGTAAATTGCATTTGCTACCTCTGCCCTTGTTGCAGGACTTTGTGGAGCAGCAAGCCTTCCCTGTCTGTAGTTAAGCAGCTGATAGTGGTTGTTGTATGCAAGAGACATTGCACCTACCGCATAAGAAGGAATTGAGGATTCGTCATTTGAGAACACAAGCGGTTCTTTATAAGCACTTGCGTCTTTCTCTTTCCCAAGAACTCTTACAAGAAGGACAGCAAGATCTGCTCTTTTAATGTTTTCTCCTGGTTTAAATGTTCCATCAGAAAATCCCTTAATGTAACCTGCCTTTGCTGCTGCCTCTACAAATCCATAAGACCATCTTGAAGGAGGAACATCTTTGAATGTTGGATTTGCAGGTCTTACTTCCTTTAGACCCTTTGCAAGACAGATCATCTTTGCAAGTTGCTCTCTTGTTACCGGGTCTTCAGGCTTGAATTGACCGCTGCCAACTCCAGAGACAATACCCTTGCTTGAAAGATAAGTAATTGCCTCATACGCCCAGTAGTCCTCTTTCACATCAGAGAACCCTGTTCCTGCACTTACAAAACCAGTTACAAAACTACCTGCGAGTAACGCTACAATTAGTAGCATCACTACTAACTTCTTCATACGCACCTCCTTGCGTAAATTTTGTATTTATTATAAACATTATTAAGAAATTGCAAACCAGATTCTTTTTCTTCGATGTAAAATTTTTCTAAATCTTTAATGTTACCCAAAAGACCCTTATAAAGCCTTTCGATAAAAGGCATATTTTTCTCATCTAACGAAAATCCGAAGCCTTTATCAACAAAGAACTTAAATAGATAAAAGCCAAATTTCATAACATCAAATTCTTTAATATTTGAAACAAAAAACTCGACTCCAAAAAGGAGTTCGTCTTTCAAAACATCAAATCGAGGTTTGAAAACTGTTTCCCTCATTAGTAATCCATTGAGATTCAAAGACCTTAAATATTTGATGAGTTCAAGTGAATAATTTTCTTTTGTCCCCACCATTCTAAAAGGTTTTCCTGTGCCTCTTCCAATAGAAATACCAACAAGCCCTTCAAGAAGAACGAGAGCAGGATATAGATAAACCGATTGAATAGTTGTAAGGTTAAGAGACACAGATGAAAAATACATATCTAAGTTCTCATCTTCGCTTTCACATTCAAATGGAATAACTTCAACTTTTTGTCCTATGATATCGCCAAAGTATAAACCAAGTTCACCAAATGTGAAAGGATATAAAAATGGAATACCATAAGGAGACAAAATATCATTTACTGAAGAAGCCGAGCCAAAACTTCTTGAAATAGGATTTAATCTATCAAGTATAACAATTCTATAATTTCTTTCTTTTGAAACTTTAATGAGTTCAAAAAGTGCATAGACAAAGGTAAATGGTCGAACCCCAACATCCTGGATGTCTACAACAATTCCATCGATCTCATAAGGTAAATTTGGAACATCTGGATATATTGGGAAAATACTAATTCCACTAAAATAATCCTTGTAGGGTTGAAAAGTCTCTCCTCTATCAAATTCAAAATAAAGCCCATGCTCACCTGCAAGCACATATTTAGACTTTATTATATCAACGCTATTTTGAAAATTTGAATTCACGGCACTGATATTTGTAAAAAGAGCAAAATTTCTAAAGTCTCCATCTACACGGTCAATTCCCATTTTAAGACTCATATGCACTCCTGAAATTGTAGTTATGTGATTTCAAAAGATTTTCTGCTTCCTCTTTCCCAATTTTCTTCTTAATCATAATGGAAGCTATTCTTGCATCTCTAACCTCATTTACCACTTTGAATGCCTCTTCAAAAGGAACACCTGTAATTTTCGAAACAATATTCGATGCCCTTTCGACAAGCTTTTTGTTTGTGGGTTTAACAGCAACCATAAGATTACCATAGGTATAACCAAGTTTAACCATAGTGATCGTTGAAATCATGTTAAGGACAATTTTTTGAGAAGTTCCCGCAGAAAGCCTAGTAGAACCAATTATAAATTCATCACCTGTATTCAGGATTATAACCTTATTAACAAAGTTGTAGTTGACATCACTATTTGAAATAAGAATAGTTTTACAACCTGTTTCATTTGCAAACTTCAATGCACCCATAACATAAGGAGTTTTTCCGCTTGCGGATATGCCAACAACAACATCGCTACTCCTGAGGTTATGGTTCATTAAATCTGACCTACCAAGATTCTCATCATCCTCAAGATTCTCTTTCGCTTTAAATATTGCCTCAACTCCACCTGCCATTACTGGAATAAAAATGTCAGATCTTGAAAATGTAGGTTCGATTTCAGAAGCATCGAGGACTCCAATTCTTCCGCTTGTCCCGGCTCCAACATAAAAAACTCTTCCGCCATTTTTAACGGCATCGATTACAATCTCAATTGCCTCATTTATATCCGGAATAGCATTTTTTACTGCGACAAACGCTTTTTCAGTGTAATCCATAAAAATTTTTGTAAGGTCACCGATTTCCATTAAATCAAGTGGAATGTCTTTCTTCATATTCTGCCTTCCTTAGAGATGCAATAGTATTTGGATACTTTCTTTCTTTTTTTATAATTTCAAACTCCTTTGAAAGTGAATTTAAAAATACTTGCTTAAAGTACTCAGAATGTTCAAAAACGCCACCTGAAATTCCTATAGGCAACTTATCTTTGAATTCAAGCGCTCTTGCAAGGTCTTTTACTTCTTTTGCAAACAACTCTGCCGAAAACTCTATTTCATAAGCATTTGGTAAAGTTGATATAAGAAATTTACTAAAGTCTGCTATTGTCTTTGCCGGATTATCAGCATAAATTTTTTCTATAATTGAATGAGGATTTGGTTCCTTGAAATAGTCTTCTACAAGTTTGGTTCTTTTGCTCCGTATTCCTAACTGAAGTTCCTGTAAAGCATTTTTTAAAAATTCCTTACCAATAAAAAAGCCAGATCCAACATCAGATAAAGCATAGCCGAGGCCACCATAAACAAACTCCCTATGTCCATGCTTTCCGTATGAAGAAGACCCAGTCCCTGCGATACTCACTATACCGTCATTATTCTCAAAATGAGCAAAATGGACAACAACAATGTCCGGAAAGACATAAACATTGTCTGAAAATTCTAAAAGAATCTCTTTTACACCATTTGCGAAGGATGATTGGAATCCACCTGCCATGCCACATGCAATAAGTTCATACTTTTCAATTCCAATTGATTCGATTGCATTTCTAAGGTTACTAAAACTTCGTTTTGAAGAAGACGGATTTGCTTCAAGATAAAAAATATATTCATTTGTAATTCCAGAGTTGTCTTCAACTGTTCCCCTTATAGTGCTTCCTCCAATGTCAAGCCCTAACTTCATCAAAACCTCCGAAGGTGCAATCTGAGTCTGTAAAAATCCCCTCTATAGACAGACTTTACAAACTCAATAATATTACCTTTAACATCGAAGGTCCTTCTCTCTATTCGAAAAACTGGAAAATTCTTTTTGACACCGAGAGATTCGCTTTCATCCTTATTTGTAAGGGATGATTCAATTAACTCTTCCGCATAAAATGGCTCTATTCCAAATTTTTCGTAAAATGCCTTATATAGAGAACTTTCTTCTGTAAAATTATCGAGCAAGCCCTTAAATGAATCGTAAGGTATAAAAGCTTCTTCAATTGCAATAGGTATTTTATTTGAGAATCTAACTCTCTTTAAGTGATATACAGGACTTTCTAAAGGGACATTCAAATTATTACAAACTTCCTTTGAGGCATTCTCTACAGCAAGAGTTAGAATTCTTGATTTTGTATCAAATCCAAGTGATTTCATTTCTTCTGTAAATCCTGAAAGCCTTTCAACAGGGTGATCGAAGATATTTTTTGAAATGAAAGTGCCTTTTCCTCGCTCTACATATAAATACCCACTTGAAATAAGTTCTGAAACTGCCTGCCGAACTGTATTTCTACTTACATCGAAAATATCCATCAATTCTGTCTCAGATGGTATGCGACTTCCAGCTGTTAGAGTACCACTCTTTATCATTTCTTTAATTTTCTCAGAAACTTGCCTATAAAGTGGTACAGCGCTTTTTTTATCTAATCTTATCTTAGTCATACCAACATCCTTATATCTAATTATAAATATTTTTTAACACAAAGTCAAGAGTATGAGAAGAGTTATCTGAAAAACTCCTTGTATTCCCCCATTTTTTATTCGGGTGTTTAAATTTTTTACGACAAGCCTCCTTATTCTTTCATATCACCTTTTCAATTTTTTCTCCTTTTGTTGTTTTTCCTTGTCATTATTCCGTCTCTAAGGCTAAAGTGCCGTAATTATGTACTTTATTCAGGCTTTCCTTGAGCATTTTTACCATCCTCTTTATGTTGAGAACAATGAAAGTCATAAGAACCTGGATTGTTACTCTCTATTTTCCTCTATATCGAGCTCTTCTCAATCCATGCCATAGTTTTCCTTCACCAAATTTCCTTTCAACATCTTTTCTCTTCATTAAGGCTTTGTTGTAGTAATCATCTCTATCAATTGCTCTAAGTTTTAAGTCATCACTTACAAATAATCTGCACCTATCTTTCTTGTACCACTTGCACTTGTTAATACACGTTCTACATATCTTTGGATTGAAGTTGTACAGTGTCCCATTCTCCTGCCTGGATTTTCCACTCTTTGCTATGTTACCATAAGGACAGGTAATGATATCGTTCTCTTTGTCGTAAACAAATCTTTCTTCGTCTCTTTCCTTTCTTCTTGGAGGAATATATGCCTTTAAGCCTAATTCATGTATGGACCCTCTATTCCTTGCTGAGTTATAAAGTGAATCTGCTGTAACTGTATTCCCTTCTATCCCTTTTGTTTGTTCTTTTCGGAGCAGGCTTGGCAAATCTACGCTTTCATTTTCATTCCCATGAAGAAGATTTACAGATGTAACAATACCACTCTCATCCATACATATATGAGCTTTGTATCCTACAAACTTTTTCTTATCACTTTTTGCTCCGAAACGCACATCTGTATCTACAAAGGAAACAATGTGTTTCTCCTGAGATGGGTATTGTTTTCTTACGCTCTTATCATTATTTTCCTTATTGGGCTTATCTTTATCATCATCTTTGCTGTTTTTGTTACTCACATCTCCATCTTTATCTATTGTGTTATCTTTGTCTTCTTTGTCTTCATTATCTTCATTATCCTCATTATCACCCCTTCTATCTATATTATTTTCTCTATTCTCACCAATATTGTCACTCTCATTATGTCCACAGAGTTCCTCAAGCATATTGAGAAGGTCTTCTACTTCTTCACTTTCTCCGTATTGATCTTCCACTTTCTTAACAAACTCCTCTGTTTTTAATATCTCACTTTCCAATTTCTCTTTCGATGGGTTTCCATGGGCTCTTTCTCCGTTTATACATTCCTTGAACTCATCATATGCAATTTCACTAACCTTTGCTATTTTCTTTATCACTATATTTCTTCCCTGTCTTAAAATATTTACCCTGTTTGGGACAGAGACATTTCCCTCTATTGCAGTTGCATCTAAAATCTTAAGGTTCTCTTTAAGGATACCTTTCTTCTTACACTGTTCTACTACTCTATTGAACAACCTCTCAAAACGAACACTACCACATCTCTTTCTAAATACAACAAGTGTTGTATCATCAGGTATACTTTCATCAATCGATAGGTCTATGAAGTAACGGTAGAGAATGTTTACCTGACACTGCTTTACTACCTCTACATCTGACAAGTTATAGTAGAATTCAAGGAAGAGTATTTTAAAGAGAACTTCTGGTGGGTAAGCATGTCTTCCATTTTTTTGTATCGTAGAGGTCCTCAAGTTCCTTTTCAACAAAAGAAAAATCTATTTCCTTTTTTGATATCAAGAAGTATATGTTCCTTTGGTAAGAGATTATCAAAGACATAACTGTCAAAGAAATTTGTATTTTTGTTCTGTTTTCCTATCATTTTTCTCCTAACTGTATTGTTAATCTTTGAACTAATTTTACAACGTACTCAGGAAAAATCAATACAAAATGCTTCTTTTACTGATATTTTCGAAAGATTTTTTAAAGAATTAATAGATAGAGTAGGGGAAGTTTTTCAGAGAACTCCTGATAATCTCTTTATAAAAATCAGGGGTAAGATGTAGTCCTTATACTTTGGAGCATCAACCTCACCACGTATTGCGCAAGAAGCTTCCCAAAGCCAATTTTAAATCAAGTTTCCTATTGTCCACTTTTCCTCCTTACTTTCGAACTACAATTTT
>JAEMPV010000049.1:12764-19890 GCA_022759145.1 Caldisericum sp. | reverse complement strand
TCAATAATATTAAATAGAATATGAAAGCGATATTAGAAAGTGAAAAAGCAATCAACGCAAAGCCTTTTTTAAAATGGGCGGATGGAAAGACTCAATTAATCACAGAACTGGTAAGACACATGCCGCCTCATATAAAAAGTAGCAAAGTTATTGATTCATATGTTGAACCATTTGTTGGTGGTGGAGCTTTTTTCTTTTACCTTAAAAGCCACTATGAGGTTAAAAAAATCTTTTTTGTCTGACATCAATAGGGAACTTATTTTAACATATAAAGTAATCCAGAACGACCCAGTAAAACTTATAGAAAGGCTCGAACAGATTGAAAAAACATATCTAAAGAAAACCGAGACAGAAAGAAAGGAATACTACTACAAAATAAGAGAAGTTTTTAATAAACAGATGCATAATTTTAATTACGAGCATTTTAGTGATAGTTGGATTGAACGAGCATCTTACTTAATTTTTCTGAACAAAACATGTTATAATGGCCTTTTTAGACAAAATAGGAGAGGCGAATTTAATGTGCCCCATGGCAAATACAAAAGGCCAAATATATGTGATAAAGATAATATTATGGAAGTCCACAGAGCGCTAAAAGATGTAGAAATCATTTGCGAGGATTTTGAGGCAAGCAAAAAATACATAAAACGAGGGATTTTGTACATCTTAATCCACCATATCTTCCAATAAGTAAAACTGCAAGTTTCACTCAATATTCAAAAGAGGGTTTCACAGAGGAAGACCAGGTAAGGCTTTCAAAATTTTTCTCCGAAATGGATAAAAGGGGAGCTTTTCTTATGCTATCAAACTCGGACCCTAAAAATGAGGACCCATCAAACGACTTCTTTGATACAATCTACAAGGGATTTTACATTGATAGAGTAAAAGCAAGCCGTGTAATTAATTGTATAGGTAATAAAAGAGGAAACATTAAGGAATTAATTAGAACAAATTATAAAATAGGAGATTAAAATGCACGACGCATCATGGGAGAAAATTTTTAAAGATTACAATATTTATGCTCATGACTTTGATAATCACCTTATATAATTACAGCGGAAGAGATCAAAAGGGCTTGCCAAGATTTTAAAAACACTGCCGAAAAAGAAGTCCGTATATTGTGCAAGCAAGACACAAGAGAATCAAGTCCTCAGGTTTTTAAAGATATGGGACTTTTTATCCTTCCCATAAAAAATGGCGAATATGCAATTATAAAAGGTGAAGGATATGTTGATATTCCAAAGATTGAAGGCGATCTTGTTGAATATAGCTCGAAATTGGATTTCAATCTCGATGCGGTTACCATAGGTGATTAAGAAATGCAGCACCTTGACTATGCATACGCTACAAGTCTTATCAGAACTTTCTTAGAAGATAATATTCTTGTATTAACAATAAGAGGAAGAAAATACACTCCAAGTTTCAGGTTTTATGTCAACAAATATAATTTAGAAGTAAAAGGTGTTCAAACTGAAGTTGATGCAGGCTTTGAAGGTAAAGAGAAGGTCGTTTTAATTGAAGCGAAAAATAGGCAAGAAAGCAATGTAATAATTCGACAACTTTATTATCCATACAGGCAATGGCAACAAGTAACCAAAAAGAAAGTAATACCGATATTCTTCGAGAAAGTTGTAAGGTATTTATGCTTTATCAATTTGAATTTACTGAACTTGAAAATTACAACAGCATTAGACTTGTCAAAAGTGGAAAGTTCTTGATAGTAAAGTAATGGAAAACAATGAATTTAAAAAGGAAATAACAACTGTCTGGTCTTTTTCAGACAGAGGCAAGTGGGCAACTCACAACCCAAAATACAGAGGTAACTTTGCACCTCAAATTCCAAGAAATGTGATTTTGCGTTATTCAAAAGAGTGCGATGTAGTTTTAGACCCTATGGTCGGAAGTAGCACAACCCTTATTGAAACAAAACTCCTCAAAAGAAAACGCATAGGAATTAATATAAACCCAGAGGCGGTGAAAACTACACTTGAAAACCTAAATTTTAACTCAGATGATCCTTCTGAACAAAATGTATATTTAGGAGATATAAGAAATATAAATTTCCTTAGCAACGAAAGTGTTGATCTTATAATAACTCACCCTCCATATCTTAACATTATAAAATATTCAGAAGGAAAAATCGATGGCGACTTATCAAACATAAGTGACATGTCAAAATTTTTGGATGAATTTGAAAAAGGTGTAAAGGAATTATATCGAGTACTAAAAGAAGATAAATACTGTGCTATCCTAATAGGTGATACACGTAAAAAAGGGCATTACGTCCCTCTTTCATACTATGAAATGGAATTATTTCTCAAGAACGGATTTGGACTAAAAGAAGACATTATTAAAGTTCAACATAATTGCAAATCAACACCATATTGGGAAAAGCAAATAGAAAAGTACAACTTCTACCTTATCATGCATGAACACCTTTTTATATTCAGTAAACCAAGTAAAAAAGAAGATTTAAGAAGGATAAAGCATAGCACAAAGGCTTATTAAATTATTTGTTTTTCGTCTATAATTAATTGTATAGCATATTTGCAAGAATTTAGAGAAGTGTTACGGTAATATAATTGATTATAGTTAATAACATAAGATGAACCTAAACCTACACTAAAAATTTTGCATATTAAAACCTGTAAAGAGCAGGTCAGGACATTTAAAACAAAAAGCACTTTTGTTAATTCTCTTCTATATAAAAGAAGTACGAATTTTCCTTAAATTTATCAGGGTAAATTTCTCCTACCTTGTATTTAGATTTGTAGTTTTCTGCAACTTTCTGGGCATCTTCCTTCGAGCCTTCAACTTTTACAAATCTCTTACCGGATTTTGTCTTTCCTTCTTCAAATTTAATTTCGTTTAGGTCATCCAGAGGTTTAACAGCTCTCAATTTTTCCACTACAAGTTCAATAGTCTCGGCAGAAAGTTGATTTCTTGGTTTCTCCAAAATAAACCCAATAAAACCCATCGCACCAGAAACAACAGGGATTGAAGAATAATCGGACTTTATCCAATCTACTTGTTTTAACACAATCACTGGATAAACAACACTTTCAATCTTTTGATATAATTCATTAAGGTTTTTTTGAAGCCAGACATTAAACAGTTTAAAATGTCTATTATGCTGAGCTGTTGGATTCTCTACTGGAACCCAATCTTTTCCTTGCCTCATTTTCCAAACCTTGTCGCTTGCAACAAAAGAGCCACTCCAAGTTTTTATTTCTACGAGAAAAATCCCTCTTTTGTTTATTACAATGTTGTCTATTTGAATAAATTCGTCTTTACTTATTTGAAAAACATAATCAGGTAACACATAAGAATCGCCCTTTAACAATAGCCACATCTGTGTTTCAAATTCTTTTTCACCAGAAGAACCTTTTTCATTGTCATGCGCTACTTTCCTATCGAATTTATCAACTTCGGTATTCCTTAGTAGTTTGGCTAGAAACCCGCTATTATCGTTTTCTACAACTTTTTGCCTCTCTTTCTCGACTTTTTCTTTTATCTTCTGATAAAACTTCTTCCTTATTTCGTCATCTTGGTATATTACCCTTGCAAACATTTTAACCTCCAAAATATATCGAAACTAATTTATTAACCAATCTTTCCCGTCTTTCTCTAAGAATATCCATATTCCAATCGTCGTATTTTTTAAGTTCCTGTGTAATTACAAACGGAGACTTTCCATTTTTATAAAAATAAATTTGCTTTTTCATCTCACATTTATAATTCGAGTATAAATATTCTTTTTTCTCCCGAGCAAAACAAGATTGCAATTTTGTTTTTCCACTCTTGCATTTCCTCTTCAGAGAATTTTTCTATCCATTTACTATTTTCAGGTAGATTTTGAGGAAGTATGCGCTCGATTGTTATAGGTTCCTTGTACCCTCCAAAATTACTTTTATCTACATATTCTAAATCTATCATAAGGAGGGGATATTTAGCGAAACTTTCATTGTAAAAATCGATCCCATTTACTTTTTCCTTGAAAGCAATTTTCAAATTCTCTTTATACAATCCATTTTTTATTGCTTCAATAACTTTCTCGGGATCTTCATTCTCATCAATAATATTAACCACTCCTATTAAACTTAGTAATCTCTTAGTGAATGTAAGACCCAACACCCAGTCAATAACAGTTCTCCTTTCAAGAACATAGAGAAAATTTGTTAAAAAGCTATTCATCAACTTACTTTGGTAACAATCTCCATACTTTTCGTAAAAGTATATTAGCGGTGGTACCCAATCATCAAATGGGATATAATTCACCATTAAATTTATAAGGCTTCTGTACTTATTTTCATCATCTATATTTATTGGATTACGTACATAGTGCTCATAAATATCAGCAATCTTCTTTAAATAATTTATGAACTCCTCTCCTTTTTTGAAATATTTTCCAAAAATATAGTTATTATATTCATCATAAACAGAATGAATAGTTTTTCTTTTGAGTTTCATTGTAAGAATAAATTCAATAAACTTCTCTAACTCTTTTCTGCCTATATCGTCTTCGCTTTCTCGCCAAATTTCTGCATATTTAGCTCGCTTATATTCATCAATTGCCGCCAAATTAACCGCTTTAAGAATATCAGCGGTCGTTAAGGGAAGACCCGTTGTATTCAATACATTAAACAATTTAATGGCATATGGTAACTCCCTAGTCCAGATGTTAACAAGATACACATTGCTAAAAAGATACTCAACAAATTTACCTTCAGAACCTGGATTTCCTGTGAATTTTTCGGCATATTCCTCGCTGAATGTTTTAATTTCTTCATAGAGAGAATATCTTGGGTCCTTTTTATCGGTATACTTAATCTTGCCACTCTCAAATTCCTCAACATATAAATTTGTTTTAGACATTTCATAAATATACTTTTTATAATCACTCAAGTCTTTCCACATCTTTATTCGGAAGGATAATGGTATCCTTTTAAATTTATCACCTTTTTCGTATAAAGACTCCTGAATAGATTGTCTCAAATTTTCATCTTTAGTTTTATCTCTCATAACAGCAAGAAGAATTGCAATGCTAGTCAACCGCTGTTGACCATCTATTATAGAGTAAGTTCTACTTTCTCCCTCTCGCTGCAAAATTATAGAACCTAAGAAATATTCTTCCTGGTTCTCGTCGGATGCAGCATAAATATCCTCAAATAACTCAGAAAAGTTATCTTTCCTCCAGCTAAACGATCTTTGAAAATTGGGAATTTAAATAGAAAGTTATCCACAAAAATCTCACCGATTTTTTTCTTTTCTGTATTAATTTCAGCCATTTTCTAATTAACCTCTCCTTTATCTACAACTTAAACTAAAGTATTAATCAAATTTTACCATCTTTTAAAAATCTTGCAAACAAAAGTAAATTAAAAAGGACACGTTAAATCGTCGCCCTTAATTTAGATATTATCCGCATAAAGGCTCCTTAATTCCTCAGATTTCTCTTCTTCAAGAAGTTTTAGATTTTTCTCTGCAAGGATAGTATAAACCACAACCCTATAATCTTCAAACTTGCAGCATTTAGTTTTAGAAGGTAATTTGCTCTATTTATTCAAAACCTTGTTCTTAAGTAAGAGACTTTTTTAAAATAGCTGGGTATTTGCCATACAGAGCGATACAAATATTTACCAAAAGCGTAAAAACTGTTTACTTTATTACTATTATCTCTTCCCTTGCACTGTTAACTTGAACTACCGCAAGGAAGCGTGAAATAAAATCAACCGATGCATAAAGATTATTTCCAACATTTATAATAGGGGGTATCCCTTTAAAGCCTTCCTTTGTAATCTTAATTCCATTAGCATCTATAGAAAGATCTTTTAGGTATAAGGTTATCTTTTGGTTATTAGAAACAAAATTCAAAGTATCCTCTAAATTTTCCGTGTTTATGCTGAGGGAACTTAGTAAACTCTTCAAAGGAAGATAGAAAGTGTTAGATTTAAAAATTGGCTTATTTTTATCGACCAAATAAAGGTCATTTATAGAATAGACATCGCTATTAGGCTTAAAGGTGATAATCTTAAGGTCATTGATTGTCTTAAAAGTGTATCCTTGATGTTTCAAATCCTCTACAAGTCTTTCGATATACCCTCTTGTTCTGGTTGTTTCAAAAACAAGCTTGCCTTCTCCACCATAAGTAGAATAAAACTCTCTAAAAGGATGAAAGAAAAAGGACACGAAATTTGCATTAGAAAACTTCGCCCAATTTAAAATCCTTAAAACATCAGCTTCGTTTGTTACCATAAGGAATGGCGCAGGAAAAAAGTAAACGGGCTTCTTATCATCCCTTAAATCGTAGTAAACCGCAATTGTTTTTGTCCTGTGATAGTTAAAATCAGGCTCGTAAAATAGTGTAAAATACTTTGCAAAGATCTTGTACTGATTCGCTTTTGCCGTATAGTGCGGTGTCTCCCAGTAAAAATATTTAATACCTGATTTATTAAATGCTTCTATTGCTTTTGTTATATGTGATTCTGCATAAGTATCAGTTGAAGTCTCCTCATCAACCCCAAATTCAAAATCCGCAGTTGAGATGCCATCTCCATGCTGATGCGTATAACCGTGTATGCCAATTACTCCTCCCATTGCTGCCATATACTTGATAGTTTCCCTGAACTCTGCCATACGAGGGTCGTTTGGGTCACTCATATCAAGATAGATTTTTCTTTTTGGATCAGTATAGATCGGGACAACAGATACATGAAACGGAACATTCTGAGAATGGAGGTACTCTGCTACTTTCTTGAGCGCCTCAAGCCCATTTCCCTGCATTGCATACCAGGGAGAGACATCCTCGAGGCGTAAAAGTGCAATTTTCGGTTGGCTAATAGTTTGCGCCTTCAATGGATAAATAGGCACAAGCATAAAAATCAACAATAAAACTAAAACTCTTTTCATAAATACCTCCACATTTTGACAATATTATATAATATAAAATCTTTTTTAATATAAAAAATTTGGAGTATTAAGAAAATTTTACAAACTTAAGTCAAAAACTCTACTATGAAATGAGGGCGAAAGCTAATAACAGCAAGGAACTCAACTATAAGAAAACCAACTCTTGCAGATACTAAACTTTATAATTAACCAGATAAAGAATAAAGCGCAGGCGAAC
>JAEMPV010000049.1:0-12664 GCA_022759145.1 Caldisericum sp. | reverse complement strand
CTTGCAGATACTAAACTTTATAATTAACCAGATAAAGAATAAAGCGCAGGCGAACAGTGTATCATTAACTAGTTTCACTTTACAAAAGTTTTGATCCTCCGTTCAATAGATGCTCAATTAGTTCTATTGAAGATTTGCAGATTACTCCTGCTTCAGGTTCGAGAGGTTTGCCCGTCCTATAATCTGTATTTTGCGCTTCGTATGTCTCCTTCTCATCAAAGGCGAACACATGGTCTTCTATTTCCATCTCCCGAGATACGATTCCTGCTCTATCAATTGATTCTGGTCCTTCGCTTACATTTGTAAGAATCAAAAAGTGGTAAATTTCCTTTTTTGGTATTTTAATTACCTTGTTATCTTTTGTTACAAACGGGATCATCTGATTCCTCAAAAAATGCCTGAGGACAATGGACATTATGTTGTATTTCTCCCCTACCATTTTTGCCCTCACCAAAACGAACCAGGAAGCAAACTCTGAAGAGCTGTCTTGTCCAAAACTTGCATGAATATCTTTGAATTCCCTTCTTTTCCCTGGGTCCGAATTGGAAACTGAAAAAGTCAGGATAATGTCCTCAAAACCAAAATGATCAATCAAGGCATATATGAGTTTTTGCGCTTCTATAATATACTCTTTCATAGTATCTCGTTCACGTAGTACCTCTCAAACTGGGCATTTTTCACTCTAAAAGAGTATAACACTTTTTGAAAAAAATGTAAGAGTTTCTGAAACTTGTACTTCTTTTTACATTTTTCTCTACTCCGGGTGTCTGGTTGTTTAATAATTTTCCTCTATAAATTTTTTCAATTTGTTGTAAAATGATTATGATGAAAAATACGGAAAGTTTGGATAAGATGCTTAGAGTGGTTTTCGGGGTATGCTTTATTTCCTCGATTATTATTTTTGCAATTTCCTCGATTCTCGATATTCAGGATAGGACTCCCTTTATAATTGGAAGCATTTGCTCTTTCATTTCAGCTGTCTCTTTTCTTGCGTTATTTGCACTGAGGAGGCGTGAAAATTCGCTATACATAAACCCATCTAAGGGACATACAAAAGAAGGACTTGTGTTTCTTGCTTCAACAAGTAACGAAATGGAAGCAGAGTTAATTAAGAACCTTCTTGGGACAAATGGCATCAAGGCGGTCGTTAAAAAAGAAGTGCCAGGCTCTTATGGAGAAGGTATGGATGCATACATCAAGGCTCGATTTGGTCAATCTACATTTGGGATTGCTTCCGAAAATATATATGTAAAAGCAGGCGATTTCGATAAGGCGAAGAGAATTATAAAGAATCATTTAGGAAAAAAGCAAAAATAGGAAACACAGGAGGTAAAAATATGGTTAAGGGAGTGGTATGGGCTTTGTGGTTTATTTTGAGTGTTGCCTCTGTAACAATTTACATAGAAAGCCTTACCTGGATTAAAAATGCAATACGAGCAAACGATACTAAAAAAATCTTCTTATTCGCTACACTTCTTGTTCTGTCAGGGATTGTTTTCATATTCCTTTCATATGAAGAAAGCAATTCAATTTATTCAGGTGTTATCATTCTAATTATATTAGCCATACTCGAGATTCTCGGGGTTAGTAATAAAATCAAAATAAAATTACAAAACATAACAAATGACGAGAAATATAAAAGCGACTAAATTAAATTCTATCGAGTTTATTTAACCTTCCAATTCCATATTAAAAACCATATTAATGCAAGAAAAATCGTCCCTAATAAAAGCAAAATAACTTTTGTAAGAGGAATTTCAGTTTTCTGGACCTCATTACCACTTTCTTTTACAAGATTTTGTGCATATTTAAGAGAGTAAGTGTTTATAATAATCATACCAAGAGCAAAAACTACAAGTATTGCAATGCCGAAAGGCTCTCCAAACTTCAAAATGGCAAATACAAGGTTCAGGATAAAGAGTGGGACAGTAAACGAAAGAGTGACAATCAATACCCTTCTATTTACTTCTTTCCATATGTTATCGTTCCCGAGAGTTTCAGGAGTCCTTACTCCAGCAAAATAGTTTCGCTTTGAGTTAAATCCAATAATAACAAAAATTGAATAAGCAAGGATTAACAACGCATTAATAACATAAAGATTTGCACCTTCCGGTAGCGGTCCAAAAAGCACTTTCATCACTTCCCTTCTAAATCAGTATAATTTGTATCGTCCTCTCCAGAATAGCCTAATGAAAGTTCGTAAATCGTTACAATAAGCATAGAAACAATAAAATTACCGAGAAATTCAAGAATATAGTTAACGAAATTAATTATATTAAAAGTTTTAGATAAGCCAAAAACATGAGAATTTATAAAATAAAAACCGATTCCAATTAGAGAAAGTAAAATAAGACTTCCTAAATATATTAACTTAATATCAGGATACTTCCTTGCTAAGCCAAATCCTTCATCGATACCATCCTTAAATGTATCATCTCTTGCCAAAGGCACATAAAAGAAAATCGAATACATTCCTATTAATAATGACACGATAAAAATGATAAGTGAAATAAAAACAGATACAAAAGAAGGCTCATGAGATTGCAAAAAGCCAAGCGGAATCGAAAATAGCAAAGATATAAAAGAAATAACATATAAAAAGAAAATTATTCTAACGGAGGATTTTCCAGTAAATTTACTTTGAAGAAGAATAGATAATAAACCTATTGTTATAAAGTTTGATGTAGAAAATGGACTAAATAGCCACATTAAAATTCTATTTACTAACTCAAATTTCTTTGTATTGCTTTGTAAAGTCATAGGGTTAAATTGCTTCATAACAAACATATAAACGAACTCAAAGAGAATATTTGCTATAAAAAACAAGATAAATATCCTGAGCATAAGATTCCTGTGGTGTAAATCTTGCTTTTCATACGACGGGACTACGCCCAAAAGAACATAAAGCACTAAAAACACGGCAAAGAGAACAAACGATTTTTGAGCAAACCATTTCAAAATATCGCTTAAAGTGTATTGCGTTGTTGAAGGATACAAAAAATGCTGAGTGTAAGTCTTACTAAACCACTGATAGTTTATGGTCGATTTGAGTAAATCATTATTTCCAAGAAGGGAAATGGTAAAGCCTGCGATTTGAGCAATAAAACCAAGTAATGGAACCACAAAAAACGAACCAACAAACCACCACTTCTTAATCCACTCTTTAAAAGCATCCTTAAAAATTGTCCAAACATTTTCCACAATTTCCTCCTTTTTGTTACGATTTTATTGAAATAAAAAGTGCTATTAGAAATGGAGAAAACATTAGAGGGAAAACAACAAACCAAACCGAGTATCTCGGGAAAAAGGCTCCAAGAATAGCGATAATTCCGATTACTTTAAAAGTAAGGCTTACCGCTTTAACACTATTCAAATCATAGCGTTCTGAAAAAGTAATGTCTCCCTTTGTTTCATTCTCTATACGCTTCCCCATATCGTCAAGTATAAGTGCAAAAGACATTAAAAGTCCTCCCAAGGTAAAAGAAATGAAAACATTTGCGTTAAGCTTTATCCCGATATTCCAAAGGAGCGTATGAATTTGTGCAAGCAAGAATAACAAAGACAAAAAAATTGCTATTTCGTAATATATTTCCCTGAATTTTTCACTTTCTTTCGTCCTGAAAATTTTTGGCACAAGAATAAAAAACAAAGTTATGGCAGAGGAAAAAATAGGCAGGGTAAATACACCCCAGGACTTTTGCATAAAACCATCAACTTCGCCGAATGCATTCCAGTGCGTTGCAATAACCTGAGGAAGACGGGGATAAAAGAAAATACTCAAAGCAAATGTTACAAGGAGAATTGCAAAAGCAATAAAAATAAAGACTTTTCCTGAACTCGATAACTTTTTCTCCCCCTTGAGTCCTTCCATCTTAAAATCCCTTTATAAGGCTTCTACCTTTAGCACTTCTAATACTTTTCTATTTCTTCTCTTCCCAGTATTGCGTCCCTCTGCCATCCATATAACCAATGGTCTTAGAAACACCTGCGCCTTGTGGTAAGACAACTGTTATCAAACCATTTACAAAATATGGATACGAAATTACATAACCGAGTTTGTCAAAAGATGCTGGTATTACAAATGCTGTATTCCCATTCTTGTCGATAAATTTTTGAGTTCCCCCTGCTTTTACATAAGCAAGACCCTCCGAAAAATTGTTTGCTTCATCGTAAACAGGCTTGATCACAACTGTACCACTTTTATTTATGTAACCCCATTTGCCACTCTTATCCTGAACTGCGGCAAGCCCTTCACTAAACATATAAGAGCATTTATATGCAGGCTTTATAATAAACCTACCTTTCTCGTCAATATATCCATAGTTACCCTTGACAGATACCGAAGCAAGCCCTTCATGAAAATCCTCCGCACCATCAAATGTGAAAGGAATAGCAACTTGCCCTTTTGTATTTATATATCCCCATTTGCCGTTCAGACCCGTTGGAGCAAGTCCATCCACAAAGTTCCCAATATAGTCATATTTTATCGAAAGAACCATTTTACCCTTCGCATCAAATAAACCATACTTATCACCCGACCTAACTGCAAATAAACCCAGCGTATTCTCTACTATAAACACTTGGTCATATTTGGTTGGGACAATTATCTTTCCATACTTATTGATAACGCCTTGTTTCCACCCGGACATTACAACTGCAAAACTACCGTTAAAATCATATCCATAGTCAAACTTAGGTTCTACTATGTATTTTCCAGTTTTATCTATATATCCGTATTTAGTGCCAACCTTCGGGATGTTCATTGAAACCATTGCAATGCCATTATGGAAATCCCAGGCACTATCAAACATAGGATTTATAACTAATTTCCCTTTTGCATCTATATAACCATACTTGTTTCCGATACTGACATAGGCAAGCCCTTCGTGAAAATTCCCTGCCATACCAAATTTGGGCTGTATAACAGTATTCCCTTTTTCGTCTATGTATCCCCATTTTCCGTTAAGATTAACTGCTGCAAGACCTTCACTTAGAAGATAGGCTTCAGAATATTTTGGCTGGACGATGATATGCTTATCTTTGTTACAGTATCCCCAATATTCTCCTGCTCTATAAGGAATAAGTTGCGGAAGGTATTTAAGGCTTTCATTCGAATAAGCCCCTTTGCTTTCTTTTGCCCCGCACGAAGTAAAAATCAATACAACAAGGACTAACAACGAAACTAACCTTTTTGCATTCATTTTTTCCTACCTCCTTTTACTATCAGCATAATTATACTACTTACAAAAAATAATTTAAAGCTTTTTTCAATCCTGCTTCGGAAAAATGAATATACCCTGGTAGAAACCATGTTCCACAGCAATGCCAGTCATCGGATCTATAAGGAAAAGTTCCTGATTCACAACAGGTCTATTTGAATCGAGTGCTCCCGTCCTCTCCCACAGCCTCAATTGAGTTGGTGGAATGCTCACCATATTAAAAGCTAATTGTTTTAGAGGCTCTGCAATATCAATGCCAACAAGTATATACAACTTATCTTTTGGTGTAGCAACAGAAGCATCTTTATTTTCAAGGAATATTCTTGTATATTCTCCGTAAGGGATTGTAATTACCTGGACTCTTGTAGGAACTGTGCCGTCGGGAAAGTGAGGATCCCACGGTATATTCCATTCTCTACACATTTTAATTTCTTTTATTAAATTATCCCTTATTTTTTCTTTAGTTACTTTTGCATTAGGAGGAAGCTTGTAGGAGGGAAGCGTTATATTCGAAAGATCGATTACCTTCGGGGCGGAATTTGTGAATTGCATCGACTCAAGCGATGTTAAAATTAAGATGCCAAAGACCATTAAGGCGATAATAAAAATTTTTGAGGTTTTGCTCATCTTTCACCACCCCTCTTAGCATAACCGTGTTATTAAAATAATTTCTTTTCTCATTTTGTCCTCCAAATTCTCTCATAATATTAGATACAAAATTTCAGAAAAAGTTCCACTTTTTTAAAAAATTAACTCCAAAATCTCCGAACAAAAATTTAACTTCCATTATCACTACTTCATTTTAAGCCAAATTATTATTTGTAAAAAATTCTTTCAAAATTCTTCAAAAATTGTGGAACTTTTTTACCACTTCATATATCTAATATTGTAGAGAAGGTGAAAAATGAAAAACATATTCAAAGGAAAAATTGCAAAAGTTGTAGCAATTGTTGCAGTCGTAGTTATTTTAATGGCTATTTATGCACTGTGGATTACACAAAAGAAACAGGGACAAACTCAAACAAACACCAACATCTCTAATGGAAGTTCACAGACGAATATAAGTGACATATATGTTTCTCCGGGCGGAGAAGAAGGGATCCAGGCAATTTATCTTGCACCTCGAAATGGTGGGCTTATTACTGACACTGAACTTAAGAAATATCCTCAGATTTTGAAAGTGACTGATTTTAAAACACTCAACTCCTGCACAAGCACATATATAATACCTATCTGGATTGATAAGGATGCAATAGACCTTTTACCGCAAGGGTGGCTTAGAGAGTATCCTCAAAAATTCTACCCAATCATTGTAGTAGGCTTTAGCAACGCACTTTATGCAATGCGAGAGAAATTGAATTTGGGAATTCTTGGACCCCGGATTGATTGGAGCAAAGAGACTTTAGGTCCTGGTTTCAGCGCCTGGATGATTGAAGAATATGGCGAAAGTTGGATGTCTTCTTTTATGAGAGGATATCAAGAAGATATTAATGTCTCACATATTCTTGAAGTAAGTAATGGTCTATTTAAACAATGTTTTAAAACAATTCAGTACAAAAATACAGAATATGGTTTTACTTTTGATTTGCCTTTGACATGGCAGGGTTACAAAATTATTAAAGACAAATGGACGGGGTATAGTGAAGGTGCAAATGGAGAAGTTGCAAGCGAAGAAGGACCACTGATTTTGATAAGGAGTCCCCAGTGGACCAAAGAAGTCCCAACACAGGATATCCCCATAATGGTGTTCACACTCGAACAGTGGGATACGCTTCAACAAGAAAAGTTTCATATAGGTGCTGCACCAATCGGTCCCACCGAACTTGGCAGAAACTCCAAATATGTCTTTGCTCTTCCTGCTCGTTACAATTATGCATTCCCAAAGGGCTTTGAAGTAGTGGAAGAAATTATTAATACAAACCCACTTAAGGGTTTTTAAATCGATGAATTTTTTTAGAGATGATAGTAAAATATGAAAAGAGCAATAAATAAGGAGGAAATGCTTTATGAGAAAAGCGCTTATTTTTTTGCTAACGATTGCGTTCATGATGAGTGCTTTAGGATGTAGTAAGCAACAACAATCCCCAATAGAAAGTTGTGAAATAATTGAGTTTAAACAGCCAAGAGTTGACTATCGAACTCCGAACAATTTTATTATCAATGTTTACTTAAACGATACCCTGGAACTAAGCGGATATACAGTTTTAGATTCCTTTGATATTGTTTCTCCATCTGGAAAAGAGACTCACTTTCTTACAGAGCCAACAAAGTATAGAAATCAAAAAGGAGAAGTTATAAGAAAATTTGGCGGAAAAATGACTTTTGATGAATTGGGAGAATATAGGTTAATGCATAAAGGTGCTGTTTTGAGTTGTTCAGCTTACAGATACGAAGAATATAAATTTAAAGTTACTTATAAAGCAAAAGTTTTGAATGCTCCAACTCTTGCTTCACTAAGTGGGAATAAAGAAGATGAGAATGTAATACTTCTTTTTGCAGGAGAAACTGTAAATTTACGGCTTCTACTTACCGATGCCAAAGGAAACATAGCAAGGAACAAATCAATTGGTTTATCAAATCTAAAAACTGACAAAGACGGTATTGTAGAAATAAAAATCAATACATATGATGTAATAAAGCAATTTCCGTACCGTATATACGGAGACTTAAAATACTATTTAACTGACTATGTGGTTTTTAATCAGGATGGAAATCTTATTGAGTCAAATTTTGGAGAAGTGGATTCAGATGGTCACTTTGTAAAAGTTAGTCCGAAAAACATTCCCAATAAAATCGAGATATTAAAAGAGAATAATAGAATTTACATCCTCTCTGATAGCTTAAATTTCTTAAAGGATTTTGTAATAGCCGACTTAGATAACCTCGGAGCAAATGACTTTCCTTTGCCTCACCCGAAAGATCCGTTAGTTATTTATACAAAATCAATGGTCTCAAAAGATGGTGGCAAAACATTTGTAACCTACCCTGATGGACTATCATTTTCAGTAAAAGCAGTTGATCCAAATAATCCAGCAATATTCTATGGATGGGTAAGGAAGGAAGACAGCATATCGGGACTATATGGATTGTTTAGAACAGATGATTATGGATTGCATTTTACAAAGGTTGCAGATTTTGAGGATATTGACTCTATAGCAGTTGATCCAGGAAACCCAAACACAATCTATGTTGGAACCTCTGACTCAGTATCAAGATCAGAAGATAATGGAAAAAAGTGGAAAAAGATTCTCAACGATGGATCTATTGTGTACATAAATCCTTACAATCCTTCTAATATCCTGGTTTTGGGAAATGTGCTTTATGTATCAAATGATGGCGGAAGAAGGTTTATGAGACTTTTTGCAATAAATGGGGATACAACAGGTTTTACAAAATTATTTGCAGTTTCATTTACACCCGAAAGCCCGAATATCATTTATGGTGCTTCTAACCGTGGAATTCTCAAATCAGAAGATAACGGCACAGTTTGGAAATTACTCTCCGCAATCGATTCCGAAAGAATTGCGGTTGACCCAACAGACTACAAAAGAATATACATAACCTTCAATGGCAAAATGTTCTTATCGACTGACGGAGGCAAGACTTTTACAAGTTTTCTGCCGCCGTGGTTTAAGGAGGGAAGAGACTATGTAAACAGCTTTTCAATCGATTCAAACGGGGTCGTTTATGCAGTCATTGACGGAATTATCTTTAAAAAGGCAAAAAATGGAAACTGGGAAATCCTGAATCCAGTATTGCAAAAAGACAGTCCACAGTGGAAAATCGTAAACAATAAAATATATATTGAAGCAAATGATGCAAAATCTCTTAATATTTTTATCAAAGTCATCAACGGAAGAATTGTCATTTATAAGGTACATTACTAAGGGGGAAAAATGAAAAAAGTGCTTATTTTTTTGGTTGTTCTTGCAGTTTTAGTTGCTTCCTTTATTGTTGTATTCAAGAAAATTAGTAATGAAACTCTGATTAGAGTTACAAAGACGGATTCTTTAAGCTCAATTTTAAACGAGCCATCGAAAATTATCTTTGTAACTAACGATGGAATTTATGCAAGCAATAAAGACGGAAACAGAACTGAAAGGGTTGCAATTATAAATAGCAAATTTGAAGTTAGAATTTACGGTATATCTCCAGATGCTAAATGGATAATACTAAACCCATCACCTGTTGATTTCGGTCCTAAATCAAAGCAATATTTGTATGCTTTAAATATTGAAACGCTTAAATTGGTTAAAATTGCAGAGGACTACTGGGAAGGTGGTTTCAAGATTTCATTTGAGATGGGGGACGATAAACTTCTTTATGGATTTCAAGGAGTAAATGCACCGTTTATTTCGCTTTCATGCTTTGACTTAAATAACGGCAAAATGGATTACCTGTTAGATTCTTCGAAAAATAAAGAGGAAAAAGCGTTTTACTATGCTATATCGCCTGACAAAAAATACATTGCCTATGCAGGTGGCAATGTCGAATCATTCCCTGACAATAGAACTGGTTTGTATCTAAAAAATCTTGAAACTGGTGAACTCAAACTGCTTGCAAAACCATCAAATCTTAATCAAAATTTTGGTGAGGATTATATCTCAAGTGTAGAGTTTGTAAACGATGGCAGGGAAATCCTTTATAGTAGAACAACATGGTCAAAAAATGGTAAAGAAACTGATAAATGGTTTGTAGTGGACTTGGAGGGAAATAGCAAGGAAATTTCTGCGGAAGAAGCATCCAAACTTTACAAAAATAGAGAAGGATTATTGGGGACAAAACTCAAAAAATTATTAAACAAAAATCTCTACATTAATGCAGTCCTCGATAAGTGCAAAAAGATCGTATTCTCAACACTTGAGAATGAAGAAAAGCTATACATATGTAATGATGACCTTTCAAACATTGTTTTCACAGGCATAACAAACCCTAACTTTATGCACTTCTCTCCCGATAGTTGCAAATTTACCTGCGAGGTTCTATCGCACAATGATACCTCAATTGCCCCAACCTCAATCTGGTATCTTATCGACGCAACAACAAATAAGAAAGTCAATTTGAATGAATTGTTCAAAGTGGAAGTAAAAGATGCAATTTATATTGGAGAATAAGAGAGGTGGAAAGATGAATGTAAAGAAAGTAGTTATTTTGTTGAGTTTGCTTGTAATGGTTTTCACATCGTGTGGGATTGTCTCAAGGAAACTTCCTTCTCTTATCCCGTATAGAGTGGGCGAAAAATGGGGATACTGCGACATAAACAAGAAGATAGTTATAAAACCTGCCTATGATGAAGCAGGATTTTTTAGCGAAGGGCTTGCCTGGGTAAAACTAAATAACAAATACGGTTATATCAATGAGAAAGGAGAGGTAATCATTCCTCCTCAATTTGACATGGCGTATGATTTTCACAATGGGCTTGCGCGAGTTGCAAAATACATAAATAACGAAGAGAAATTTGGATACATTGATAAGAGCGGGAAAATAGTAGTAAACCTCACTTACGATGTTGCAGATGATTTTGAAAATGGACTTGCAAAAGTTGGCATAGTAAAACCGAATAGCCAATCCTACATAAATTCAAACAATTTATCATACAGTTTTATAAACACTCACGGTAATGTAGTTTTAGAGGACAATGGTCTTGAAGACTTCTCTATGATTAGCGAGGGCTTAATACAGGTTTTCACACCCTCAAAGGCAGGCTTTATTGACACAAATGGAAAGGTAGTTATCCCTCCAGATTATAACGCTGTAGGAGATTTTAGCGAGGGATTTGCATGGGTTATGGTAAACGGTAAGTATGGTTTTATTGATACGAAAGGAAATTTAATAGTCCCACCAACTTACGAAGAAGTATGGGATTTTCATAACGGACTTGCCCGTGTTTACACAAACGACAAATTTGGTTTCATTGATACGAAGGGGAATGTTGTAATTCAACCTAAATACGACTATGCATCTGATTTTAGCGGAGGTTTTGCTGCAGTAGGCCGTAACGGACAGTGGGGCTATGTTGATGCAAAAGGAAACGAGACACTACTTCCTTTTTATTTTTCAAACCCTGGCGATTTTAGTGAGGGACTTGCTCCAGTCTATAACAACGGCAAAGTATGCTATGTAAACGAGAAGTTTCAGGTTGTAATTAAGACTAACTTTGTCTATGGACGGAGTTTTAGTGAAGGACTTGCACAGATTCGTATTAATAACAAAAGTGGATTTATTGATAAAAATGGCAACCTGGTTATACAGGCAAACTTTGGCGATGCAAACCACTTTGCAGGAGATTTCCACGGAGGACTCGCTACGGTCTTTATAAATGGCAAATGGGGATACATCGATAAGGCAGGAAGAGTTGCAATTCAGCCAGATTACGATGAAGCAAGGGACTTTAGTAACGGACTTGCAGCGGTGAAATTAAACGGGAAATGGGGATACATAGATGAAACAGGCAATATGGTAATAAAGGCAACTTACGATAACGCATTCGGGTTTACAGAGGACGGCTTTGCAATTGTTGAATTAAATGGAAAATGGGGCACAATTGATAAGAATGGAAATATTGTGTTGCAACCTTCATATGATTCCCTTGGAGATTTCCACTATGGACTTGCAGGCTTTGAAATTGCTGAGAAATTCGGTTTTGTAGACACAAAAGGTAAAGTTGTAATTCCTGCAGTTTATGAATCAGTAAGTGATTTTCATGAAGGACTTGCCGCAGTCAAAATGAATAACAAATGGGGCTTTATAGATAAAAAAGGGAAAATAGTAATACAGCCAAAGTATGATGAAGTCGAAGACTTTAGTGATGGGTTAGCAGCGGTTGGGCTCAATGGAAAATTCGGATATATAGACAAAAAAGGAAACGAGGTTATTCCCATAACTTATCCCTATGATATAGCACACTACGAAGTTATAGAAGAGTATGCGCATCCTTTTAGCGAAGGGCTTGCGTGGATTTTTGTGAACAACAGCTGGGAACTCATTGATAAAAACGGAAAGGTGATCAATACCCCTTACAAAATCGGTAAACTTTATAACGTTTGTCCTCACGATTTTCACGAAGGACTTGCTGCTGTTCCAATAGGTGAGAATAAATGGGGATTTATTGATAAAGAAGGAAAAATTGTGATTAACCCTGTATACGACAAGGTGGGCGATTTTAGTAACGGACTTGCACCTGTTTACAAACTGATACATACAGGACCGCCAGCCGAAGAATACAAACTTCTTGGCTACATCGATGCAAAAGGGACACAGTACTGGGAGAATTAGCCAAGTCTGGTCTATGTATGGATACAACGCACAACATACCAGCCAGTGCCCATATGATACATCAAAAAATAACGGCACGCTTAAGTGGAAATTCAAAACAGGAAGCCAAATTGAATCTTCTCCTGCTATCGCAGAAGATGGAACAATATATATGGGATTTTGGGACGATT
>JAEMPV010000048.1 GCA_022759145.1 Caldisericum sp. | reverse complement strand
TAATCTTTCGAAACCAGGGGAAAAGCGTAAACTTTTACTATACTGATCCTTTTATGGGTTAATTCGTTAATTTGTGAACCCTCTTTTATCGTTGGTTTTTTTAGTAATATAAGAGCATTTATTTTGTTAATTCCGTTTTTCCTTAAAATATTGTACAGGTATTTATCCAATGAATTATTTGCTTCTTGTGTAACAATAAAAGACTCTCCTATACTTTTTGCAATAATAACTTTGGAATCCTGAAAATTATCAACTATTACTTTGCTTGAAAGGCTGTTGTAAAATAAGAAAGATAACATCAAAATTAAAACTGAAAAGGCAATAACAAATTTAGTGCTTTATTTTTCTTTGAAAGCAGATAAAGGGTTGCAATGAAAATTAGTATATCTGCTGTGATAAATTGAAATAAACTAAAAGAGCCCGGTGCAAAAGAAAAGGGGGTTCTTGAGGCAACGCTAACGACAAAAATCAAAATGCCATATAGGAGGCTAATTAAAAAAGAAAAATGAGATGCAATATTAACGGAAATGAGACTTACAATAATATAAATTAACCCAATAGGAAGCAAGACACCCATATAGGGAATTACGATTAAATTTAGAACAAGAGAAACAATTGAAATGTTTTTGAAAAAATTAATCATTAAAGGTGCTTCGTAAAAATTCACAAAGAAGGAAATATTTAACGCATTAAGGAGCCGACTTTTAAACTTAAGATTAGAGGCAACAATAATTCCTAAGATTGCAAGACATGAGAGATAAAAGCTCAGTGAAATCAAGGCATCCGGAAAAAGGATTAATATAACAGACATTGCAACCAAAAGCGAGTTAAGGAGATTTCTTCCTCTTCCAAGTTGATTGCTTAATACAAGTACTACAAGCATAATAAATGCTCTTATCGCCGAAAACTTTAAACCAATGAAAACTAAAAATAAAAAGGTAAAAGCTAGCGCAAATAAGAATGAAAAAATGCCGATAAATTTAAAAACAAGACTAAAAAATAAAAAGAAAATACCTATGTGGAGCCCAGAAATTGCAAGTATATGCGCAGTTCCTGATAGATGGAAGTCTGTTTTAGTATTGCTTTCGAGAGTGTTAATACCAATTAGAGAAGAAAGTAGAAGGTCACCCTCTTCACTTTTTAAGGTAGATCATATATTTTTTACTATCGTAAGTCTTAAACTTGATAGAAATTCATAAAATTTTGATACGTGAATAACTTCTGTATTCTCAGGGAACAAAGATAAAGTGTTTTGGTAAAAAATCATATTATGGTCGTTCTTTAATATTTTGCCCCTTATTTTTATCTCGGAGTTTTTTGGTGGCGGTATGTCCTTTGAGTAGACTTTTAAAACTAATTTCTTACTCTCTCCTTCTATTCTATTTGATCTAATAAAGTATATAGTTTTCTCCATTTATGTCAAAAAAGTCTTTTACCACACCCTCAACTGCAGTATTTTCGGTATAAGGTTTATAGTTCGTTGTTTTTAAAATTACCTTATAAGTATTTATTCCATTTAAAACGGCAATGAGGAAAATCAAAAGTAAACCAATGACAAAATTCTTTTTAGAAATTGTGATTATCAATATAAATATAGCTATCAGAATAGAAAGGATAATAAAATTTTGCGTAATATATGCAATTGAAAAACCAAGTCCCAATAATACTGATAAGAAAACAAGAATAGAAAGCATTACACCGTAATCAAGTTTTCAATTTTTTCAAAAGTTTTTTCGCCAATTCCCGATACATTTACTATGTCATGTATAGACTTGAAAGGTCCGTTTTTTATTCTGTAATCAATTATTGCCTGTGCTTTTACTTCCCATATGCCTGGCTAGGTCATTAGTTGTTCTTTTGTTGCTGTGTTTATATTGATTTTTCCTATGTTAGGTGTTATTGTGCCATTCTGATTAGAAGTTGAAACATTCGAATTACTTCCTTTTGCAGGAACTATCACTTCTTCGCCATCGCTCAATTTTTTAGCAAGATTTATTGAAATCAAGTCTGCATTTTCGTTTGCACCACCAGCAAGAGCAATTACATCCTTCACAATGGAGTTCTCATCCAGTTCATAAACATCGGGATGTTTAACTTCACCAGTAACGTATACTTTAATCTTTTGGCGCTGGTTTTCAATTATTTGTGGAGCAATTTCTGGTTCCTTAGGTTTATTAGCAATATAAGTTTTCCCAACATACAAGCCCAATCCAAACGAAATAAAAATAAGAAGAATAGATATTACAATTATTTTTTGGTGTCAATTGTATCCAATGTTCATCTCTGACAATGAGGGCAATAATAAGAGCTTCTTCCTCCAATCTTAATAACTTCTATTGGATTACCGCAAACAGGACAGTTTTCCCCTTCCTTTTTGTGGACTATAAAATGTTCATGAAAATGCCCTTTAGTCCCATCAAGGTGGACGAAAGATAGCTCGCTTGCTCCTCCGTATTTTTTTGCCTTATCCAGTACTTCAAAGATTTTTTTGTAAATAGTATCAATTTCTTTGTCGGTTAGGTCTTTTGCTTTCCTTTTGGGGTGGATTTTTGATTCAAATAGGATCTCATCAGAGTATGCATTACCAAGCCCTGCAATAATACTTTGATCAAGAAGTATGTCTTTTATGCTCTTGTTCTTGAACTCATTTAATATTTCCTTGAATTTCTTTATATTAAAGTCCTCACTTAGCACATCAACTCCAAGTTGCTTTATTTCATCTACATCCTTTATATTTTTTGTCTTGTGATAATTTAAAAAGCCATTTGACATTATTCCAAAAATTCCTATAGATTGTCCATTATCGAAAGTAAGATAAGCTTGTGCCTTTTCCTTTTCTGCCTCTTCGATTAATCGCAAAAAACCAGTTAATAAAAAATGTAGTAGAAGATATTTATCATTTGTAAATTTTAAGATTAACACTTTCCCATGTCTTCCAACTTGCTCAAGAGTTTCACCCTCGAGTTCTTTTGAGAACTTTTCTTTGCTTACATTTGAAATTTTTTCATTATTTAAAACTGCCTCCACCAACCTTTTGCCAAGGAAGGCGGAGGCAATTTCATCTTTAAGAAAATTTACTTCAACTACCTCAGGCATAGGCTATTTAAGATATTTTTTGAATATGCCAATACCTGCAAATTGTGCTGCTTCTCCGAGTTCTTCTTCGATCCTCATAAGTTCATTATACTTTTCAACTCTTTCGATTCTTGCCGGTGCGCCGCTCTTAATTTGTCCCACATTCATACCAACAACAAGGTGTGAAATAAATGCATCTGCAGTTTCTCCTGACCTGTGAGATACTACTGCGTTAAACCCATTGTCCTTAGCTACTTGTATAACTTTAAGTGTCTCCGTAAGAGTTCCTATTTGATTAAGTTTAATGAGAATTGCATTTGAAGCCTTTAATTCAATGCCTTTTGAAAATCTTTCAATATTTGTTACATAAATATCATCACCAACAAGTTGAACCTTATCACCTAATCTCTTTGTAAGTTCAACCCATCCATCCCAATCTTCTTCTGCAAGACCGTCTTCAATTGAAATGATAGGGAATTTCTTGAGAAGATTTTCATAGAAATCGATCATTTCGGTAGAGGTCAATTTTGCGCCTTCGAAGTTATAGTATCCATCTTCAAAAAAGCTACTTGCAGCAGCATCAATACCCAACAAAATATCTTTTCCTGCTATATAATTTGCATTAGTTATCGCATCGACAATTAAACTTAAAGCCTCTTCTGTATTCTTCACTTTAGGTGCAAAGCCACCCTCATCACCAACTGCTACAGAATATCCGTTCTTTTTGAGAATCGATGAAAGACTACTATAAACCTCAGCGCCTGCTCTTATTGCTTCTCTAAATGATGGAAAATTTACGGGTAAAATAAGGAATTCCTGAATATCCAGTCCTGAATCAGCATGCGCTCCACCGTTAAGTATATTAAGTTGAGGAACCGGTAAAAGGTTTGCATTAATGCCACCAATGTACTGAAATAAAGATAAACCAAGTTCGTTTGCCTGTGCTCTTGCAACTGCAAGAGAAACACTTAAGATCGCATTTGCACCAAGTTTGCTTTTGTTTTTTGTACCATCGAGTTCGATCATAGTTTTATCGATAAGGTACTGCTCTGCTGCTTCCATTCCTACAACTGCTTCAGCAATAATCTCATTTACATTTCTTACGGCGTTTAGAACACCCTTACCGTTAAATCTTGATTTATCACCATCCCTTAGTTCAACAGCCTCAAACTTTCCGGTTGATTTTCCTGAAGGAACCGCAGCAACACCAACCGCTCCACTTTCGAGAACAACTTCTGTCTCGATGGTTGGATTTCCTCTTGAGTCCAAAATCTCTCTTGCTTTTACATAGATAATCTCACTCATTTTAGCCTCCTAAAATTATTTATATTCTTTTCTTTCCTTTATTGCCATAGAAAGTGTTAAAGTATCTGCAAGTCCAATTTCTGCTTCCTTTGGCAATCCTACTGCTATGCGTGTTATTCTAACTTCCATTTTAACAGAATTTATCAATTTTGCAATGTAGGTTGCGGTCATATCTCCATTAAAATCAGGATTAGTTGCAAGTATAACCTCTTTGACATCCGAGCTTTTTACTCTGTCAAGCAACTCTTTCAATTTAATCTGATCGGGTCCTCTGTGATTTATGGGGTCAATATCTCCATGCAAAACATGATACACACCCTTATATGCACCTGTTTTTTCGATTGCAAGAAGGTCATTAACCTCCTCAACAACACAAATTACAGACTTATCCCTTGCTTCATCGCTACAAATATCACATATTTCCTTATCAGTGAGATTAAAACAAACAGGACAAAGGTGTAAGTTGGCTCTTGCGTCCAAAAGAGTGTCTATAAATTTTTTTACATTTGACTCATCTTCTGACAAAAGAAATAAGGCAATCCTCTCGGCTGTTTTTGGGCCGATCGACGGAAGTTTCTCTATTTCTTCTATTAAAGATTTTAATTTATTAGTTAATTCCATTTGGGAAATTTGGAAGAAGGCTTCCCAGAGCGCCAAGCGTTGCAAATTTTTGTTGTGCTATAATTTTTGCTTTGTTCTGTGCCTCTTTTATCGCAACAACTATAAGGTCTTCTAACATTTCCTTGTCGAGATCTCCAATATTTTCTTGTAGTATCTGCACAGAAATAATTTCGAGTTTCCCATTAACAACTGCTTTTACAATATTTTGAGCAGTTGCTTCAACTTCTGTTTGCTCAAGTTCAGCATTTATCTGCTCAAGTTTCTTTTGAAGTTCTTGTGCTTGCCTTAAAATGTCGTTAAAGTTCCTCATTTCTTTTCCTCCTTAATATCTGTTATTGTTCCTTCAAAAAGATTTAGAATCTCCTGGATCTCCTTTTTATTTTCAATTTGTTTTATCTTTTCTTCCTTGGTAATCTTTGGCTCTTCTTTTGGTTCAATATAAGTAACTTTTAACTGCTTGCCTGTTAATTTTCTTAAAGCTCCTTCGACTATATCAATATTACCTTTCTCTTTCAAAATGTTAAGCACAAAAGGCTTATCAGGTAGTATTTCTACCACTTCGTTTTTTACAGCAACAGGTTTGCATTTGACTAAAAGCGTTGCAGTTGGCACACTTTTTTGTTTAACTTCATTAATTACAGCATCCCATAACGCACTTATTTTCTCAATATCAATTTCTCCAATACTTTTCTTCTCCTCTAATCTATTATCATTCTCAGTTGGTAATGTTTCTTCGATAACGGGTTCCTGCGTAAACTGGGGTTCTTCCGTTTTCACAGATTTCAAAGAAATGTTTTCTTCCATTACAGGCTTCTCTATCCGTCCCTCAAAATCCTCAAATCCCTTTAAATAGTCAAGGAATTCAACAAGTATCGCAAAATATGTGTCCTTATAAGTTTTAATCTTGTTTGATATATCAATGAAAATTTTAGAAATTTCAACTAATTTTCTAAGAGTTGTTGTTTTTAATAGTTCTTTCATCTCAGCAACAACTTCCTTGTCTCGTTTTTCTTCTACAAGAGTATTGTTACCCAATTTCATTGCTAACAAATCTTCAAAAAATTCACCTAACTCATTAAGGAAAATTTTCGGGTCTCGTCCATTTACTTCCATTTGCCTAATACTTGAAAAAATCATTTCTGTTCTTCCCTGTATAAGAGCAGAAGCCAAATTCAGCACGAATTTTTCATCAGGAATATCAAGAAGATTTCGTACCGTTTCTTCGTCTATAGACGAAGAAACGGTTATAACCTGTTCAAGTAAGCTTAAAGCATTTCTCAGAGAGCCAGACGAGACTCTTGCAATAAGTTCGCTTGCAGCATCTGTAATTTCTGCACCTTCCTTCTTTGCAATTTCCTGGACTTTCTTACTCAATCCTTTAATGCTTATTGGCTTAAAGTACAATCGCTCGCATCTTGAAGAAATCGTAGGAGGAATCTTGTCAGATTCTGTTGTTGCAAGTATAAATACAACATTTTTGGGCGGTTCTTCGAGAGTCTTTAAAAGGGCATTAAAAGCTTGCGGTGTAAGCATATGTGCTTCATCTATAATGTACACTTTATATTTGGAATTAACAGGAACATATTGAACATGCTCTTTAAGATTTCGAATTTCATCTATGCCTCTATTAGAAGCAGCATCTATTTCAATTACATCAAGACTTGCACCATTTGTAATTGCAATGCAGTTATCGCACTTTAGGCACGGTGTATCTGTAGGACCATTAACACAGTTCAACCCTTTTGCAAATATCCTTGCAATGGTAGTCTTACCAGATCCTTTTGGGCCTGCAAAAAGATATGCATGAGAAATTTTACCCTGTTTTAACTCAGCGCGCAAAACTTTTACAACTGATTCTTGTTCAACGACCTCATCAAAAGTTTGAGGTCTATATTTCCTGTACAACGCTATGTAATCCATAATAAAATTATAGCATCAAACACGGATTATTAAAATACAGCCTTGATTAAAATTTATAAATTCGTAAAATGTGTAAGAGGTGATAACGCATGGAAGAAATTTCAAAAGATTATTTAAGAAGTATTATCGATCACACGCTTCTAAAGCCAGAAGCGACTCCCAAGGACATAGAGAAACTTTGTAACGAAGCGCTCGAGTACAAGTTTTTTGCAGTTTGCGTAAACTCTTCATATGTAGAATTAGCTAAGAGAATACTTAAGGATAGTAACGTAAAAGTTGCATCGGTTGTTGGATTTCCGTTAGGCGCATCCTCTACCTATGCAAAAGTTTCTGAAACAGAAAGGGCGATTAAAGACGGAGCAGATGAAATTGATATGGTAATCCACATAGGGTATTTGAAAGCAAAAGAATATGGAAAAGTTGAAAATGATATTAGGGAAGTAGTGAAGGCATCGTCAAATAGAATCGTAAAAGTTATCATAGAAACTTGTTTATTGACTCAAGAAGAAAAAATTATCGCTTCTACATTGGCAGTTTCTGCAGGTGCTCAATTTGTTAAAACTTCAACAGGTTTTGGAAGTGGTGGAGCAACAGTTGAAGATGTTCAACTAATAAGATCAGTCGTTCCACCTTACATAGGAGTTAAGGCTTCAGGTGGAATTAGAGATTACGAAACGGCAGTGAAGATGGTAAAAGCTGGGGCAACAAGAATCGGTGCAAGCAAGAGTATTGAAATAGTAACTTAATGGGATACATAAATGTAACTGGCATCACAATAACCTCTTTCGACACGAAGGATACCGACCGATATGTGGTTATGTTAACTGATAGGCTTGGTAAAGTTAATGTGAAATTTCGTTCCGTAAGAAGTTCAAACTCAAAACGTTCTGGCTATACAGACCTATTTGTTTTCGAAAAGGTACAACTATACAAGAAAAGTAGCACATATATTGCAACTGAAGTTGAGATGATTAAAAGTTACGAGCAAGCCAAAGTGGATTTGTCGAAAATGGTTGCCCTTCTTTATATTAAAGAACTCCTTCTCCTGCTAATACCTTATGAAGAGGAAAACAAGCAGATTCTTGAGTTAACTTTAAAAACTCTTGATTTCTTAGACAATACACCGAATGAGTATGTTGATTTAGCGATACTGTATTATATGTTTCATCTTTTGAAGTTATTAGGAAACCCTGTAAGTTTTCCTAAAGGAAGCGAAGAGACTGTCTATTTCTCTACGCAAAATGATGGGTTTAATTTGCAATCTGGTTTTTTAGTTCCTAAGGATGTATTTGAGGAAGCGTATAATGTAAGTAAATTAGCAAACCCTGAAATGCTTAAAATCAAAAGAAGTAAAGAGATTTTAGATCTTTTGAATTCCTATATAATTGAGAAGTACGAGATGGATGAGTACCGAAAATTTTTAGAAAGCATAAAGAATTTGAATGTGAGGTGAAATATGTATTTTCAGGAATTAATTTCTAAGTTGGAGCATTTTTGGCAGAAGCAAGGATGTGTTATACTGCCTCCTTTTGATCAGGAGGTAGGTGCAGGTACCTTAAGCCCATATACATTTCTAAAAGTACTTGGAAAAAAGCCCTGGCGAGTTGCATATGTACAGCCTTCAAGACGCCCTGCAGATGGTAGATATGGGGAGAATCCAAATAGGCTTTATATGCACCACCAATTTCAAGTAATCATAAAACCACCGCTTCCAAACATAAAGGATATTTATCTTGACAGTTTGAAATATCTCGGCTTAAAACTCGCTAAACACGAAATTAAATTCCTTGAAGACAACTGGGAAACTGCTGTTCTTGGCGCTCAAGGTGTTGGCTGGGAAGTAAGGCTCGATGGACTTGAAATCACTCAATTCACTTACTTCCAGTTGGCTGCAGGAGTTATGCTTGATCCGGTATCCGTAGAAATAACATATGGACTTGAAAGGCTTGCGATGTTTTTGCAAGATAAGGATAACATATTTGATATTCAATGGAACGAAACAACAACATATGGTGAACTAAGGAAAAACGAAGAGCGAGAGGAATGCATTTATGCATTTGATGAAAGTGATCCCAAACTCCTCTTTGAACTTTTTGATAAATACGAGAGTGAGGCAAAGAGGATTTTGGAGAAGGGCGTTCTTATGCCTGGATATATGTATCTTCTTAAGTGCTCTCACACTTTTAACCTACTTGATGCACGCGGTGTAATAAGCGTAAACGAAAGACAGAATATGATTGGAAGAATGAGAAATCTTGCCGAACTTTCTGCTAAAATTGTTTTGGAAAGAGAGGGATAACATGAGAGATTTTCTATTTGAGGTTTATACAGAGGAGATGCCAGCAAGGCTTATAAACGACCTTGCCTTTCAATTAAGGGAACTTTCTACAAAGAAGTTGTCCGAATACAAACTTCAGCATGGCGAAATTTTAACATACGGAACACCGAGAAGGCTCGTTCTTTATATAAGGGATGTTAACGAAAAAGAAGAAGATAGCATAAACGAAATTAAAGGCCCACCTTATAAGATTGCATATGACGAGGAAGGAAAAGAAACAGAGGCATTAAAGAAGTTTATTGAAAATAATGGACTAACTTATCAAGATATTGAGACAAAGGAAATTAAAGGGAATAAATACATATTCGGATACAAGAAGATCTCAGGAAGGTCTGCAGTCGAAATTCTAAAGGAAGTTGCGCAATTTGCTCTTAAAAATCTTAACTTTCCCCGCGGTATGAGATGGAATGAGTCAAATGTTGTTTTCATTCGCCCCATTAGAAGTTTGCTTTCGCTTTTTGGTAACGATATAGTTGATATAGAATATGCTGGTATCAAATCTTCAAACAAGTCATATGGATTTTATTTTGACTCTCCTATTGAATTTATTTGTGATAGCCCGATTGATTATTTTAAAAAATTAAGAGAACGTTATGTCATTCTTGAATTTGAAGAGAGAAAAAATATTGTCGAAAAAGAACTAAAAAAACTTGCTTCATCGGTTTCTGGACGTGTAAAGTATGAACCTGAGTTTTTAGAGGAAGTTGTTAATTTAACTGAATTTCCAACGCCATTTCTTTGTGAACTTAATCTTTTGAACTTTAATATACCCGACTGTATTGTAGAAAGTGTTATAAAAGATCATCTAAAATCTTTTCCTGTTTTCTCGAAAGATTCAAGCAAAGTAATGCCGTATTTTATAGGAGTGAGAAACGGAATCTCAGACTTTATTGAAAACGTTAAAAAAGGCTATGAAAAGGTTGCAACTGCAAGGCTCTATGATGGTGCCTTCTTCTTTGAAGAAGATAAAAAAGAAAAACTTGAATCAAGAGTAGAAAAACTAAAAGATATAATTTTTATTAACGGACTTGGAACGCTCTACGATAAAACAGAGAGACTTGTTCAGATTTCAGAATTTTTAAGTAGACTTTTATCGCTCGATGATAGGACCTCGTCCCTTTTTAAAAAAGCAGCCTACTTATCTAAGGCTGACATAACAACTCAAGTCGTGAAGGAGTTCCCAGAGCTACAGGGAACAATGGGTGGCATTTACGCAAAACTGGAAGGTTTAGAAGATGAAATCTCGCAGGCAATAGCCGAACAATACTTACCAAGATTTGCGGGAGATGACCTTCCAAAGAGTACTCTTGGAAAATACTTAAGTATCATAGATAAATTGGATACGCTTGTTTTAAGTATTGGGAAAGGAATCGAGTTTACAAGTTCAAAAGATCCGCTTGGACTAAGAAGGAGCGCACTTTCTATAGTTCAGGTTGTTATGTCTCTTGAACAAAAAGAATTCCCTATCACAAAACTTATTGAATTTATTGCGAGCCTTAAAGAATTAGATAAAGAGAAAACGGAGATTTCAAAAGAAGTAGTAAACCTTTTAAAGGAAAGAGCAAACTACTTTATTAGGTCTAATAACATAAGTTATGATAGTGCAAATGCTGTTACTGAACTTCCTATAGATTTCCTTCCTACATTCCTTGAAAGGGCAAAAACGCTTGAAAAGTATAAAGATGATGAAAAGTTCAAGGAAATTGTTATTGCACATAAAAGAATACGAAACATTTTACAAAAAGCGAGTTTAAATAGTAGTTTGATCGTTCCGGATCTGTTGATCGAGAAAGAGGAAAAGGAATTATTCGAAGTAACAAAGGAAAGTGAAAAGCTGATTTCAGAACTTATTAAAAACGGTGATTACGATGCAATAATCCATCTTCTATATCTATATGTTCCGGCAGTTAATAAGTTTTTTGATCATGTTCTTGTAATGGATAAAGATGAAAAAATAAGAAACAACAGACTTGCACTACTTTCAAATGTACTGCAGGTCTTTGAGAGTTTTGCAATGTTTTCTGAAGTTGTGATAGAAAAATAACACATTCAGCTTATTTATGGTAAAATATAAAGATTAGAAAAAATTTTAGTAATGGAGGTAATTATGGCAAAATGGGTTTATGATTTTGAAGAAGGTAGCGAAAAAATGCGAAACCTTCTTGGCGGTAAAGGAGCAGGACTTGCTGAAATGACAAGAATTGGACTTCCTGTTCCACCAGGTTTTACAATTACAACAGAAGCTTGCAAAGACTATCAGAAGAAAGGCTACATAAGCGAGGAGATTAAGCAAGAAGTACTAGAGCACCTAAGAAAACTTGAACAAAAAACCGGAAAGAAATTTGGAGATCCCGAGAATCCTCTTCTTGTCTCAGTTAGATCTGGAGCACCCGTTTCTATGCCAGGAATGATGGACACAATTCTTAACCTTGGGCTTAATGACGAGGCGGTTGAAGGATTAAAGAAGCTTACCCAGAATGGTAGATTTGCTTATGATAGTTACAGAAGGTTCATTCAGATGTTTGGTGATGTTGTAATGGGTGTTCCGCATGAGGAGTTCGAGAAGATCCTTTCGGCACACAAAGAAAAACACGGATTTACTTCAGATGTGGAACTTACAGAGGATGTTCTAAAAGAAGTAATAGCAGATTACAAGAAGCTCTATAAAGAACATACTGGAAAAGATTTCCCTCAGGATCCAATGGAGCAGTTGTTCCTTGCAATAGAAGCAGTTTTCAAATCATGGAACAATCCAAGAGCTATTACTTATAGAATGCTTAATAAGATTCCAGATGATTTAGGTACAGCTGTAAATATCGTTATGATGGTCTTCGGCAATATGGGCAACGATTCAGCAACTGGAGTTGCCTTCACAAGGAATCCCTCTACTGGTGAGAAAAAACTTTACGGCGAGTATCTTGTAAACGCACAGGGAGAAGATGTTGTTGCAGGAATTAGAACGCCAAAACAGATAGACGAACTTGCAAATGAAATGCCCCAAACCTATCAAGAACTTCTAAGAGTAGCAGATATTCTTGAGCATCACTATAGAGACATGCAAGACATGGAGTTCACGATCGAAAAAGGGAAGCTCTACATGCTTCAGACTCGTTCAGGCAAGAGAACTGCGCGTGCTGCCGTAAAAATTGCAGTTGACATGGTAAAGGAAGGACTCATAACAAAAGAAGAAGCAATCTTAAGAGTTTCAACTGACCAAATTGACCAGTTACTACATAAGATGATAGATCCAAAGGCAGAAGTAAAGGTTATTGCAAAAGGTTTGCCTGCATCCCCAGGTGCTGCCTCTGGTAAAGTTGTATTTGATGTAAAAGAAGCTGCCGAAAGAGGTAAGAAGGGTGAGCCAGTAATCCTGGTAAGACCTGAGACAACTCCAGAAGACTTGGAAGGAATGGCGCACTCACAGGGCATTCTTACAACTCGTGGAGGAATGACCGCTCATGCAGCAGTCGTTGCAAGAGGAATGGGTATTCCATGTATCGTCGGTGCAGAGTCAATAAAACTTGACCTTGAAAACAAGTTATTCACAGTAAATGGAGTTACCGTAAAAGAAAATGATATTATAACTATTGACGGAACAACAGGAAATGTTATTCTTGGCGAAGTACCTATGGTTGAGCCAGAATTAAGCGGTGAGTTCGAAGAATTCTTAAAGATGGCTGATGAGTTAAGAAAACTTGGAGTAAAAGCAAACGCAAATACCCCCGAAGAAGCAAGAAGAGCAAGATATTATGGAGCAGAGGGAGTCGGACTCTGTAGAACTGAAAGAATGTTCCTTCAACCAGACAGACTTCCTATAATGCAGGATATGATTATTGCAGAAACACCAGAGGAGCGTAGAGAACACTTAAGTAAACTTGAGCCACTTCAAAAGAAAGACTTCTATGAAATTCTTAAAGAAATGGACGGGTATCCAGTAATTATAAGGCTTCTTGATCCTCCGTTGCACGAGTTCTTACCTCAAAGAGAAAGACTTGAGAAAGAAATCGAAGAATTGAGACAAACAAATGGAGACCCAGAACTCCTTAAGAAAAAAGAAAGACAATTAAAGAGGTCAAAAGAACTTGCAGAGTTTAACCCGATGATTGGTTTCAGAGGTTGTAGGGTTGGTATAATTTTCCCAGAAATCTATGAAATGCAAACACAGGCAATTGTCGATGCCGCAATTCAACTAAAAAAGGAAGGTTTTGATCCAAAACCAAAAATTATGCTTCCTCTAATTGGACATGTAAATGAAATGAAAATTCTTCGTGAAAAAGTAGAAAAGATAGTAAAAGAAAAGCTTGCCGAAGCAGGGTTAAATACAAAGATAGAGATCGGGACAATGGTTGAAGTTCCAAGAGCAGCCTTAACAGCTGACCAAATCGCACAATATGCTGATTTCTTCTCATACGGGACTAATGACTTAACGCAGACAACTTTTGCCTACAGTAGAGACGATGCAGAAGGAACATTCTTGCCATACTACCTTGAACATAAAATCCTTGAAAAAGACCCATTTATGACAATAGATAGAGATGGTGTTGGAAAACTTGTTCGTATTGGTGTTGTTTTAGGAAGACATACAAATCCATCACTTGAAATTGGAGTTTGTGGAGAACACGGTGGTGATCCAGAATCTATTGAATTCTTCCACTACGCAGGACTTGATTATGTAAGTTGCTCACCTTTCAGAGTACCTATCGCAAGACTCGCAGCAGCACAGGTTGCAGTTAAAGAAAAAGGGAAATCCGTTTTTATCGATAAGTGATTAGGGAAGAATACGAAGAATTAGAAGAAAGACTGCTCTCCCCACTTGCAACTCTAAGTAAAAACTCAAAGGGGAGAGCAGTCCCCGAAGAAAAAGATCCTTATAGAACAGATTTTCAAAGGGATGTTGATAGGATAATTTACTCTAAAGCGTTTAGACGACTTCAATATAAAACACAGGTCTTTATAGCCCCAAAAGGAGACCATTATAGGAATCGACTCACACATACTCTTGAAGTAATGGCCATTTCAAGATCCATCTCTCGATCCCTCCGACTTAATCCTGATTTAACAGAAGCGATAGCAGTAGGACATGACCTTGGACATTCACCATTCGGACATGCAGGAGAAGAGGCTTTAAACAATAAGGTAAAAGAATATTTCTCTGACATGCAATTTGTTCATACGGAACAGAGCTTAAGAGTTGTAGATTTACTTGAAAAGCGAACAAGATCTGACGGTAACGAAGTTTTTGGATTAAATCTTACTTATGAGGTTCGAGAAGGAATAGCTAAACATAGCAAAGGACTGAAAGACTTAAAAGACTTTTCGACAGATGCACTCCCGTCAACACTTGAAGGACAAGTGGTAAGGCTTTCTGATAGAATTGCATATCTTCACCATGACCTTGATGACGCAATACGTGCTAAAATTGTAAAAGAAAATGATGTGCCAAAGTTCGTTAAAAATATTCTTGGAGATAATAATAGTAAAAGGCTCTCGACTCTCATTCTAAATGTTATAGAAGAGAGCAGAAACAAAAAAAGAATAACTATTTCCGAGGAAGTCGAAAAGGCAATGGACGAGTGGAAAAACTTCCTTACTGAGAAAGTGTATGTAGGTTCAGAGCCAAAGAAAGAGGAGGAAAAAGTAAAGATAATAATAAGTTTTCTATTTGATTATTATATGGAGAATATACAGAAAATAAAAGATTATCTGTACTCCCATCCTATTATTTTGCAAACAAAAGATCCGGTTAGCTATTTAAAAGAAAATAAAAGAGAGCAAGTTCGAGTCATTGCTGACTATATATCCTCTATGACCGATCGATTTGCAATCGAATTAGTCCAAAGTATTATGTTTCCCAATCCAATATCATAGAAAATTTTTCTCAAAATCAAAAATTTTTTAAAAGGAAATTATACCCTATTTCCCGTATTTATATTTGATGAAAGACCTTAGGGAAGTTGTAGAAGAAATTCATAATAAAATTGATATTGTTGAATTTATTGGTAGATATGTTAAACTTAAAAAACAGGGCTCAAACTATGTTGGTTTGTGTCCGTTTCATCAAGAAAAGACGCCTTCTTTTACTGTAAGCCCTTCAAAACAACTCTATCACTGTTTTGGCTGTGGTGCAAGCGGCGACATCGTTACATTTCTTATGAGGATTGAAAACCTTACTTTTAAGGACGCTATTAATCAACTTGCTAAAGAAGCAGGCATTGAGGTTCCTGAGTTTATCCCTAAAGATAATATTGACAGAGACATTCTTCTTGAAATTAACGAAGAAATTAAAAATTATTTTGTCGAACATCTGAAAGGCTTACCTTACGAATATCTCTTAAAGCGCGGACTTACAGAAGAAAGCATAAAAACCCACCAAATCGGTTTTATAGGAGAGGACAATAGAGAGATCTTTCATCACCTCCTTTCAAAAGGATTCAAAAAGGAAGACATACTCAGAACTGGGAATTTTAGAATTGACAATGCAGGCAATGTAGTCTCTTATTTCTACAATAGAATAATGATACCAATTTTTGACCTCAGCGGAAAAGTTGTCGGTTTTAGCGGAAGAAGTTTTTCAGGTCAAGAACCAAAATATCTAAACTCAATTGACTCACCTATCTTTAAAAAGGGCGAAGTACTTTACCTAATGAATTTGTCAAAGGAGTATATAAGAGAGACTAAAGAAGCGATAGTAGTGGAAGGTTATTTTGATGCAATTGCCTTATTTGAAAACGGAATAAAAAATGTCGTTTCTACAATGGGAACATCCTTTACAGAACAACATGCTCGTCTTTTAAAAAGATTTGCTTCCAAAATATATTTCTTCTTCGATAATGACCTTGGAGGAAGAAGCGGAGCAGAAAGGGCAGTTGAAATTTGCAACAAAGTTGAATTAACTCCCCTTGTAATCACAAGCAATAGTAATCTTGACCCAGATGAAATTATTCTTAAATATGGAAAAGATGCAGTTATAGAAATGCTTAAGAGTGCAAAAGACCCTGTCCTATTTATCCTCGATTTTGAATTATCAAAAACAGATGGAACTCTTGCTTCCAAAAATGCTGCTATACAGAAAGTCATTGAAACTGTTTCTAAAATTGAGAGTAAGACTCTCGTTTACGAATATCTAAAAATTATTTCTCTCAAAACCAAGATTGAAGAGAGATTTTTAATTGATGCATATAATAAATATACAACAAAATCGAAAGATAGCTCAAAAAAAGACTTGCTAAGTCTTACCCCGAAACTTAAGAACAAAATTCTTCAAATCCAGGAAGTTTTTGCGCAGGCTATACTACAGGGAAGCCCTTTAACTGAAGACATTCTAAAACTCTGTCCTGTTTCAGATTTTGAGGAACCGTATAAAAAAATTGTGCTAAAAGCCCTGGAAGACTTAGATAGAGGTATTAACCCAAATCCAGCAAATTGGTTAGAACTCGACACTGAAACATATAATAAAGCGGTAGAATTATATTTTAAGGACGAGTATCTTGCAAGAGACGAATCAGTGAGGGAGCACATTGAGTCGTATAAGGATATAAAAGATTACGAGCAAAAACTAGACGAATTATACAATGAGATTCAAATGCTTGACGGAGAAGAAAAACTTGAAAAAATAAAAGTTTTTAACAAATTAATTAAAGAATATAAAGGAAGGTGAGATCATGCAAGAAAAAGACATTTCTTTGCAACTAATTAAAAATTACCTTAAGAAGTTGAAAGACTTAAGCAAGGACGAAAAAGAAGTGGTCCGTAAACTTATCGAACGTGGTAGGGTTACTGGTTTTCTCTCATACGAGGAAATCGCAGACGCTTTGGAAAGGATGCCACTTACAGAGGACGAAATAGATGAAATGTTTATACTTCTTCAAAAACTTAAGGTTAAATTTGGAGACAAAGAAAGACTTGAAAAGATCAAAGGAAAACTAAGCAGAAAAGCAGTAGAAGAGGTAGAAATTACAGAGCTTAAAAATCCAATACAATCTTATCTTGCAACAATTGGATCTGTTGACCTTTTAACCCCAGAAGAAGAAATGGAACTTGCAAAAAAGATAGCACACGGAACAGAAGAAGAAAAGAAATGGGCAAAAGAAAAACTATTGAGAGCAAACTTAAGGCTTGTAGTAAGTATTGCAAAGCGCTACACAGGACATGGTCTTTCGTTCCTTGATCTTATCCAAGAAGGAAACCTCGGACTTATTCGTGCGGCAGAGAAGTTTGACTACAGAAAAGGATTTAGGTTTTCAACATATGCAACCTGGTGGATAAGACAGGCTATCACAAGGGCATTGGCAGATCAATCAAGACTAATAAGAGTTCCCGTTCATATGGTTGATAGCATAAATAAAATTGAGAAGGCTTCAAAAGAACTTATGCAAGAATTAGGAAGAGAGCCTACTTATAAAGAGATTGCAGAAAGAACTGGCATTTCCGAAAAAAAGATAAGCAAATATTTGAGGCTTGCACAACAACCACTTTCACTTGAAATGCCTGTAGGCGATGAAGAAGAAAGCAGATTGGAGAATTTCATTGAGGATAACAGACACCTTACGCCGGAAGGAGAAAGTTTAAATCAATACTATAAAGAACAGATAGAAAAGGTTTTAAATAAACTCACACCTCGTGAAAGAGAAATACTGAAATACAGAATGGGTCTTGATGGAGAATACCCTCATACTCTTGAAGAAGTAGGTACCATTTTTGGAGTAACAAGGGAGAGAATAAGACAGGTTGAGGCAAAAGCAAAGCGAAAACTTTCTCAATACCTTAAACAATTAGAAAAAGAAGAAGGGACTCTCGAAGAAGAGAATCCCGAAGATGAAGGCGGAGAAGAAGAGCCTTAGAATATTAGGATTCGACAAGAATTTTAATAATGTTTTTAACTACTTCCTTCGCTTTCTCCATTGCCTGGATAGAAACAAACTCGTATATGCTATGATAGTTATATCCACCTGAGAAAATATTTGGTGTAGGAATTCCCATATATGTTAGCCTTGCACCATCTGTACCACCACGAATTGGTTTTGTTTTGAATTCAATTCCAGACATTTCGAATGCTTTTTTTGCAATATCTACAATCTGTGGGTTCTTTTCAATTATCTCTCTCATATTATAGTACTGGTCTTTAATTTCAATTGAAACAGTTCCTTCGCCATATTTATCATTTATGAAATTCGCAATGTTTTCAGCAAAGTACTTTCTTGTTTGGAACTTATTCTTATCGTGATCCCTTATTATAGCCTTTAAATTCACCTCTTCTACGCCTCCGTTTATCTCATAGAAGTGATAAAAGCCTTCGTATCCTGAGGTTGCTTCTGGAGTCTCAAGTGGAGGGAAGAGGAACATCAATTCTTGGGCAATCTTAATAGCATTTTTCATTGCGCCTTTAGCAGTTCCAGGATGTGTATTAATACCGTGGATCTTGTATCTTAAGGACGCCGCATTGAAGTTCTCGAACTCGAACAAACCGTATCCTTCACCGTCAAGCGTATATGCAAAGTCGGGTTTAAAAGCGGATAGGTCAATCTTATCAACACCTCTTCCTACTTCTTCGTCAGGTGTAAATGCTATATAGATATCACCATGAGGTAAGTTTCCTTCGATTATTTCTTTTATTGCCTGTATTATTTCTACAACTCCTGCTTTGTCATCTGCTCCAAGCAAGGTTGTTCCATCAGTAACAATTAGATCATGCCCAACAAATTCTTTAAGAACAGGAAATTTTTCTTTTGAAAGAACAATATTTTTTTCTTTATTCAGAAGAATATCGTTGCCATCGTAATTCTCAACAATTCTTGGGTTTACATTTTCACCGCTTACTTCTGGAGATGTGTCCATATGAGCAAGGAATCCAACTTTAGGAATAGCGCGCTCAACATTTGCAGGAATGTAGGCATACACATAACCAAATTCGCTTAAAGTTGCCTGAATACCTATTTTTTCAAGGTCTTCCTTAATTATTTTCGCAAGCTCAATTTGCCCTTCTGTGCTTGGAAAAGTTTCAGAGTCCTCTTTTGATTGTGTGTTCACTTTAGCATACTTTATAAACCTTTCAATCATTTCTTCCATAGTTCACCTCTTAGAAATTATACCAAAAGATGTATAATATAGAAACTATATACTATATTAGGAGGTTAAATTATGGCACAATTTCATATTAGATGTGAAAGTGAGGATATCTCACCTTATGTAATCCTCGTTGGGAACCCCCAAAGAGCAGAGAAGATGTCTCATCTTCTTGAAAATCCAAAACTTGTTAACGAGTATAGACTTCTCTATGTTTATACAGGTTACTACAAGGGAGAAAGAATAACAATAGCAACAACAGGAATGGGTGCTCCTTCTACTGCAATAGTTTTAGAGGAGCTTATTAACCTTGGTGGTAAAGTTTTCATAAGAGTGGGATCTGCAGGCGGAATTGATCCTAACCTCAATGTTGGTGATGTTGTTGTTGCAACAGGAAGCATTAGAGACGATGGAACAACTCCAAATTATCTAAGGACTACATTTCCTGCAGTTGCAGATTTTGATATAACAAAAACCATTATTGAAGTAGGTAAAGAAATAAAACCTAATTTAGCATATGGTGTCGTTATTTCTGAAGATGCTTTTTATATTCCTTATTCTGACGAGGAGATGGAGAAATTCGTTAAGGCAAAAGTTAAAGCAATAGAAATGGAGAGTGGCTGTGTATTTATTGTGAGCGCAGCACGTGGCGTGAAGGCAGGTGCACTATTTGCTTTAGATGGAAATGTGTATTTGAAATCTGTAAAGCCTTTTGGTGCAGAGGAACTTTTTAAGAAAGCAGAAGAAGATGCAATAAAAATTGGTTTAGAAGCAATTTACAAGCTCTCAAAAGAAGGCGTAAAATGAGAATAAGCGATAGAATTCTTACCGCTCTTAAGAATGGCGACCCTATTGTTGCATTGGAAACTACAATTGTTACTCATGGAATGCCATATCCACAAAATGTTGAAACAGCCATATCCGTTGAAAAAACTGTAATAGAAACTGGTGCCACACCTGCAACAATTGGTATCCTTGATGGAGTAATAATTATTGGCTTAAGTCCTGACGAAATTGAAGCCTTAGCAAAAAAGGAAACTGTTCTGAAGGTTTCGACTCGTGAAATACCTCTTGCAGTTGCACAAGGTCTTTCTGCAGGAACCACAGTATCTGCTACATCTTTTCTTGCTGAAAAAGCAGATATAAAAGTTTTTGCAACTGGAGGTATAGGTGGTGTTCACCGAGAAGTAAATGAGACCTTTGATATCTCAAGAGACCTTGATGAACTTGCGGAGAGGAATATTGCCGTAGTTTCAAGTGGTGTGAAATCAATTCTTGATGTCCAAAAAACTATTGAGTATTTAGAGACAAAAGGCGTGCTTGTTTTGGGCTACAAGACAAACGAATTCCCTACATTTTATTCAAGAAAAAGTGGTTTGAAGATTGATCCAGTAGATGAGAGCGTTGTTGCAAAAGTTCTTAGGATAAAGAATATATATGGCATAAAAGGTGCAATTCTCGTTGCAAACCCGATACCTGAGAAATATGAGATTCCATATGAAACCATGGAAAGGTGGATTAATAACGCACTGTTGGAATTAAAGAAAAACAAAATTACAGGCAAAGGCGTAACACCTTTTCTTCTCTCTAAAATTTTTGAATTGAGTGAAGGAAAGTCATTAGAAGCAAATATCGCACTCATTAAAAATAATGCATATGTTGCAAGTTTAATTGCAAAAGAAATCGCCTCAAATGGACTGGACTAAAGAATATTTTGACGATGTTTATTTAAAATATTTTCTTTTACCTCAAAACGAAGAAAGAACTAAAGAGCAGGTTAACTTTGTTGAAAAGTTTTTGCTTCCTAATTCATATGTGCTTGACGCTGGCTGTGGTATAGGAAGACACTCAATAGAACTTGCAAAAAGAGGATATAGAGTTTTAGGTATTGATTCAAGCCCTCTTTATATAAAATTTGCAGAAGATTTCAAAAATGCCCTAAATCTTGAAAATTTGGATTTCAAACTCGTGGATATGAGAGAACTTGCTTTTAAAGATTCTTTCGACGCTGTAATAAATATGTGGTCTTCCTTTGGCTACTTTGATGACGATACAAATGAAAAAATCGTTTCAAATTTCTATAATGCACTAAAAAAGGGCGGAGCCCTCATAATTGACATTGAAAATCGGGACTATATACTCAAATATTTTATTCGAGAAACTTTTAAAGAAAAGGAAGATGGTGTATTTATACTTGAACGTAGAAAATTTAATCCAGTTACATCCGTTGTATCTACCCATCGATATATTGTAGGTCCCAATCTAAGGAAAGATTATATAAGACACATACGTATCTATTCTCTCACTGAAATGATAAACCTATTTAAGAAATTTGCTTTTAAGAATATAGAATACTACGGCAATTACGATTTCGAAAAATTTCATATAGACTCTGAACGCATTATCATTATTGGCAGAAAGTAGGACAAATAAACTTGAATTTTCATAAAATTGTATTATAATATTACCGCCTTAGTAATAATTGAAAATGAAAAGAGGGTAAAGTGATACTTACAACACTTGAAGGTTATGCTATAAAATCGTTAATATACATTGCAAGCAAAAAAGATAGACGCGCAACCGTGAGCGAGATTGCGCACAATAATAATGTTTCGTTCCCCTATATCCTGAGGATTTGCTCTATGTTAAGAGAACATCATATTCTTGAAAGCGAAAAAGGAAGAAGCGGCGGATATACACTTGCAAGAGACCCAAAAGATATTACTGTGCGTGAAATAATAGAAGCCGTAGGAAGACAAAGTATTGAAGTTAAGTGTGAATTTGGTAAGAAAACCCTCAAGTGCAAACCTACAGAGTGCATTTCTATGCAATCGCTTGAATATCTTAAAGAAAGATTAGACGAATTTTTACAAAATATAACGCTTGAAGATTTAATAGAAAGGAGAGCAAAGTATGGCACTTTTACAAACACAGGTAATTGATGTCCTTAAAACAACCTATGTCCCTAAACTGAAAAAATTACTTTTAAACATTGGAAGCATTGATGGGGTAGAAGTAATTGGAAACAAAGTAAACATAGCGCTTCGATTAACTCCAATTGATGAAGAAACGCTAAACGAATTGAAACAGGTTATCACAAAAAGGCTTACGCAACTTGGAGCAGAGGTAGTTGAGTTTGAAATAACTTTCAAGGAAACTCCTAAAATAAAGCACATAATTGCGGTTGGCTCAGGAAAAGGCGGGGTAGGAAAGTCAACCGTTACAACAAACCTTGCAGTAGCACTTGCTAACCTTGGTTATAAGGTAGGAATAATGGATGCGGATGTATATGGACCTAATATTCCAAAGATGTTTGGTGTAGAACAAGAATTGCCAAGAGTAACTGAAAATAGGAAAATGGTTCCGATCGAAAAATTTGGTGTAAAGCTTATTTCTATTGGTTTTCTCCTTGAGGATCCATCAACACCTGTTATATGGAGGGGACCACTTGTAACTAAGGCTTTGGAACAATTATACGAGGATGTTGAGTGGGGAGAGTTGGACTTTCTTTTAATTGATTTACCTCCAGGAACAGGAGACGTTGCACTTACAGTTGCTCAAACTTTACCAACACATTACGGCATAATCGTTACAACACCACAAAGTGTATCGGTACTTGATGCATCTAAAGCATTAAATATGTTTAAGCAAATGAATATAGAAGTACTTGGAGTAATTGAGAATATGGCATATTTTAAGTGTCCACACTGTGGAGCAAAAACGGAAATCTTCGGAGCGGGGGGAGGTAAGAAGCTTGCAGAATCAGCGGGTGTGCCGTTCCTCGGAAGCGTCCCTCTCGAGGTGCAGGTAAGAGAAGGCGGAGACGTAGGCATTCCTTCTTTCTACATAGAGGGTAATAGTGAAGTAAAAGAAGCATTCACTATTATTGCAAACGAAGTAATAAACAAACTAAAATGACTATTTGAAATTCCCCCATTTTCTGCTATTCTATAATAGATAATGGGAGAAGAAACCGAAGTAATACGACTAAAGAACCCTAAGAATATATTAAAGGTTACTGGTGTATTAGATGAAAACTTCAGGGTAATCGAAAAAAATTTAAATGTAAAGATTACCCTGAGGGACGAAAAATTATATATAAGTGGCGAAAAAGAGAATGTTCAATTAACGAAAAAGATTCTAAAAGAAATAGAACAACTTGTAGAGAAGAAATATCCATTTTCCATTCAAGAGGTAATTTATTCAACAAAAATAAAAGACGGGAATTTCCTTAAAGAACTTCCCGAAAGCCAAATTATCGAAGACATAAAAGGAAGGGGTATAACCCCTAAGACACTTGGACAGAAAAAATTTATAGAGGCAGTAAACAAAAGCGATATCACCTTTGTAATAGGACCAGCAGGAACCGGAAAGACCTATTTGTCAGTTGCAATTGCAGTTAAGTATCTTCTTTCAAATAAAGTTTCTCGAATAATACTTACAAGACCTGTTGTTGAGGTAGGAGAAAAAATAGGGTACTTACCGGGAGACATTCAACAAAAAGTTGATCCATATTTTAGACCAATATACGATGCTCTTTTCGAATTCTTGGGACAGGAAAAAACTCAAAAACTCATCAACAATAAAACAATAGAAATAGCACCTCTTGCTTTTATGAGAGGAAGAACTCTTAATGACGCTTTTATAATTATGGACGAAGCACAAAATACAACATTTTCTCAAATGAAAATGTTTCTTACAAGACTTGGAATAGGCTCTAAGATGGTTATAACTGGAGACTTAACGCAAAGCGACTTACTTGCAAGCCAGGGGCGAAATGGATTGGAGGTTGCAATTGATATTCTGAGAAATGTCGAAGGAATTGAGTTTGTTTTTCTTGATATAAATGATATTGTAAGGCACACCCTTGTCCAAAAAATTATCAATGCTTATGAAAAATTTGAAAATAAAACGAAGAATAGCAACGGGGCTTAAGGAAACATTTGTCTCTATAACCCTTGAGAAGAAGCTTTTTGCTGTGCTCCTTGTATTCTTTCTTACTTTAAATTATCTTTTACTATTCTTATCTATCAGAAACCAAATAAATATTGCCGTTAATGAGCCAGCTCCACAGGATATAATCGTTCCTGCGACTATATCATATATTGATGAAGCAAAAACCGCTCAGGCAATAGAAAATGCAAAAAAATCAGTCATGCCGTTATACACATATGATTCAAATGTAGAGATTAAAGTTCAAAACAGGATAGTTAACTTATTTAATGAAATACTTGCTATAAAAGAGGATTCCTCAAAAACAAAAAATGAAAAGGTAGCTTCTTTAAAGCAAATTTTTGACAACGATTCAGAACTTGCAAATTATGTCCTTGAGTTAAGCAAAGACAGATTGCTTTTCATAAAAAATTTTTTATTAAACGAGTTTAACAATCTTTATAAAAAAGGGATAAGAGATTCTGAGATAAATGATGCTTTTGATACAATCAATAAGGACATTAATTCTTTAAAACTTTCGGATGCAGAGAAAACCCTAACTTTATGGATTTCAAGAAAGTTTATTGAACCGAACTTTGTTTACGATGAAGAGGCAACAAACAAAGCAATTCAAGAGGCAATTAAAAAAGTAAAACCGGTAGAGGTAGTCCTTCAAGAAGGAACAAAAATTATAGAAAAAGGCCACATAATAACCAAAGATGATATTACGATGCTACAGAAAATCGGAATCTATAAAACCATTACCATTTATAATATAATTCTTTTGGCATTTCTTGCTTTATTGGAATCTGTAACAGCATTTATTATTCTTTCCAGGAAGAAAAATGTCCCAAAGAAAACTTCTGAGTTTTTATTAATTGTCTCTATCTTTTCTTTCCTTTCCTTCTTTATCTCATCATTCTCAATCTATTTAATATTGGTTCCTCTATTCTTGATCGTATTTAATGAATTTTTCGAATTAAAGGACTTGTTACTATCATCTTTTGTATTTATATTGATTCTTTTGCCGTTTCTAACTCAACCTCTTTTCGTGATAATAATATTCTCAGTTACATCTCTCTTAATTGTTTACTACATAAACAAAACGAAAAAGATTGCAAGTTATATTATTTCAAGCGCAATAGGCGGATTTTTTGTGGGAATTACAGTATTTTTTATGGGAAAAACTTTTTCTTTGGCAACGCAACCATCTTTCATAAACAGCCTATTTTCATTTTTGAACTTTTTACTTTCGGTACCAATTGCAATAGTAATTATATATATTTTCGAACACATTTTTAACGAAGCAACTCTTTTAAGGCTTTTAGAGTTAAACGATTTGAACACACCGCTTTTGAAGGAAATGTCAGTTAAGGCACCTGGAACTTTTGCACACAGTATTGCTGTTGCAAATATTTCTTCTCAGGCTGCAGAGGCAATAAACGCAAACTCGCTCCTTGTAAGAGTGGGGGCATTGTATCACGACATTGGTAAGCTACTTTATCCTTACTATTTCACTGAAAACCAATCGGATGTTCCAAACATTCACAATACGATTTCACCAAGCCTCAGTAAAGTAATTATTCTAAACCACGTAAAGGATGGAATTGAACTAGGTAAAAGATACAGGCTGCCTGATGACATAATTCATTTTATCGAGACTCACCATGGGAAAAGTGTAATGATGTACTTTTATTTAAAAGCAAAAGAAATTGACCCTAATGTTACAATGGATGATTTCAGATACCCCGGTCCACTACCGGATACCAAAGAAACTGTTATAGTTTCGCTTGCCGATGCAGTAGAAGCGGCTTCAAAAAGTCTGGATAAAGAAGAACTCGAATATAGGAAAATAGAGGAACTCGTTAATAGACTAATTGAGGACAGAATAAAACAAGGAGAGCTTTCTGAGGCTGATATTACCTTTGCCGAACTTGAAAAGGTAAAGAACTCATTTGTAAAAAGTCTCATTTCTATGTATCATAAAAGAGAGAGGTATCCGAATGGAAAGTAAGGTTAAATTAGAATGTAGCAGTAAATTGAAAAAATACAAGGTAAATAAAAGTGCGTTAAAAAATATAATTAAAATGATTGTAGAGGAATTAGGCATAAAAGAAAATGTCTCTATAAGTTTTGCAATTCTTTCTAAACCTGAGATTCAAAAATTAAACAAACTTTACAGAAAAATTGATAAGCCGACGAATGTACTTTCCTTTCTTATCGATTACGAAGAAGGCAAAAGACTCTATGGAGAGATACTCATTTGTCCAGAAGTTGTCTTAGAACAATCAAAAAAACTAGGGAATAACTTTAACGACTATTTTATCCTTCTGTTCATTCATGGAATTTTGCACCTTCTCGGATATGACCACGAAAAAGAGAAGGATAGACTTATTATGGAAGAAAAGGAAGAAGAACTGCTAAATAAGATTCTTCAAAATCTTAAAAGGCAGGTGATTGAACTTTGTCTTCGTTAGGCGTGAGTACTTTAATCGTAATTCTTCTTTTGTTTATTTCAGCAGTTTTCACAATGCTTGAATCAGCGATGTTTAATTCTTCGCTTCTTCGCATACAAACTTATGCTAAAAAGAATTTCCTTTATAAACTAATTCTTGAGCATAAAAGGAAACCCGAAAGTTTTATAAGTGCAGTCGTTATTGGAAATAACTTTGTAAATTTCCTGATATCTGCCTTAATTACAAATATTGCAATAATGTACTCAAAGAACTACGCTCTTTCAAACGAACTCATAGTTCTAATAGCAACGATTATAACGACACTACTTGTAGTGATCTTTGGTGAAACTGTCCCGAAAACTATTGGGAGTTCAATTCCAGAAAAAAGCCTAAGTTTTTCTTTTGCTATATTCCTTCCTTTTTATTATTTAATAAAACCTTTTGCGTATATCCTTTCAAAAGTTTCCCAGTTTGTTCTTTTAATTTTAGGCATTAGAGCAGAAGAAAAGAAGTTCTTTGCATCAGAAGATGAAGTCCTATCTATGATCGAGATTGGGAAAAAGGAAGGGATAATTGAACGAGAAGAAGAGAAAATGATATATTCAATTTTCGAATTTGGTGACACTATTGTAAAAGAAATAATGACTCCTCGCGTAGACATTGTTGCAATAGATATCGAATCTGAAATTGATGAAACACTTGACACCATAACAAAAAGCGGTCACTCAAGATTCCCTGTATATGAAGAAAAGATTGACAATGTGATAGGTATTCTTTATGTGAAGGATCTTCTAAAAATTATCGCAAAAAAAGAAAAAATCGATCTTAAGAAAATCTTGCGTACACCTTTGTTTGTTCCTGAGACAAAAAGAGTAGATGAGTTGTTTAAGGAGATGCAAAAGAATAAAATTCAGATAGCGCTTGTTTTTGACGAATATGGAGGAATTTCCGGTCTTGTAACAATTGAGGATATATTGGAAGAAATCGTTGGAGAGATACAGGACGAGTTTGACATTGAGGAAAAACCAGTCCAAAGATTGGGAGAAAATGCATATCTTGTGTCGGGTGCTTTTAATATTGATGACTTCAATGAAATGTTTAATGTAAATCTCTCAGGGGAAGAGGCATCTACTATAGGGGGTCTTCTCTTAGAACATTTTGGAAGGCTTCCAAATCCGGGCGAAGAGATTATAATAGAGAATATCAAGTTTATCGTAAGCAAGGTTAGAAATAGAAGAATAGTCCAGGTAAAGGCTATTTTTCTTGAAAATAAGAAAGAAGGTGAGGAAGAAAATGGACAAGAACGAGGTGATTAAACAAGCAATAGAAGCAATGGAGAACGCTTATGCACCTTACTCAAAGTTCAAGGTAGGTGCAGCGTTACTTACCAAAAGTGGTAAAATTTACACGGGTTGCAATATCGAAAATTCAAGTTATGGTGCAAGTGTATGCGCCGAGAGAGTTGCAATTTTTAAAGCAGTAAGCGAAGGAGAGCATGATTTTGAGCTTTTGGTTGTTGCAACAAAAACCGAAGAGCCATCACCACCGTGCGGAATTTGCAGGCAAGTAATATCTGAGTTTTCCAATGATTTACCAATAATGCTTGTAAACGACAAAGGCTCAATTATTGAAACGAACATAAACAAACTTCTTCCGTTTCCATTTTTAAAAGAAAGGTTGGATGGGAGGTAAAAATGAGAAAGTATTATCTTTTTGCAAATTGGAAGATGCATAAGACTGTAAAAGAAGCACTTGAATACGCAAATTATTTGAAAGGAGAAGTAGAATTTAATGAAAATGTTGAGATGGGCGTATTTCCACCTTTCACTGCAATTGAAAGTTTCTCAAAAGCAATTTCTAACTCTCCGGTAAAAGTAGGCGCACAAAATATGCACTATGAAGAAAAAGGGGCTTTTACAGGTGAAATTTCCCCAATAATGCTAAATGAGTTTGGAGTTCAGTATGTGTTAATAGGGCATTCTGAACGAAGGCATATATTCAAAGAAGATAACGAAATAATAAACAAAAAAGTTTTATCTGCTATTTCTCACGGACTAACTCCAGTTCTTTGTGTAGGCGAAACTCTTGAAGAAAGGCAATCAAACAAAACTGAGACCGTGATAAAGGAACAATTAGAGAAAGGGCTTAAAGGTGTGAGTTCTACAAACTTTATCATTGCTTACGAGCCTGTATGGGCAATTGGAACAGGAGTAAATGCAACACCAGAACAAGCAAATGAAGTTCATAAATTTATTAGGAATTATCTTGTTGAACTTTTTAACAATCCTGAGTTCAAAAATGTTTCCATTCTATACGGGGGAAGTATAAAAGTTGATAATTTTGACAGTTTGGCAAACGTTAATGATATTGATGGTGGGTTGGTTGGTGGAGCAAGTCTTGATGCAAAAACATTTACCGAACTATACAGAATTTTAAAAAACGCAAAGTTAAAATAAAGAGTGGTAGAATATCTTTTAAGAGAAATTAAATCCTCTGAAGACTATCGAGGGCAAATAGTAAAGATATTCGATATTCCAGGGGACACTTATGAAAGATTTGATTTTCCGTTAGATATAGATAGCAAGCTAAGAAAAAAACTCGAGGATAATGGCATCTTTGGGTTATACAGACATCAAATCGAAGCGTACAATCTGCTCAAAGATGGGCATAATGTAATAATAACCTCTTCTACTTCCTCAGGCAAAACGTTAGCTTTTAATGTCCCCATCATTTCAAAACTTAACAAAGATCCCCAAGCAACAGCTTTGTACCTTTACCCAACAAAAGCTCTTGCCCAGGATCAATTAGAAAAGCTCCATGAAATAACAGATTTGCAATCTTCTACATATGATGGCGACACGCCAGCCCAAGAAAGGATTAATCTCAGGAAATATTCAAGAATTGTTATTGCCAACCCAGATATTCTTCATGTAGGAATATTACCAAACCATATGCTTTGGAGCAGATTTTTAACCGGGCTGAAATTCGTGGTAGTTGATGAAGCGCATTACTACTCAGGAGTTTTAGGAGCACATTTTGCAATGGTTATGCGAAGGTTAAGAAGAATACTTTCTTATTATGGAAGTTATCCTCAATTCATATTATCTTCCGCAACACTTGAAAATCCAGTTGAATTTGCTTTTAAATTAGTAGGCGAAAGATTTGAGTGGGTTAAAGGGCCTCTTAATCCACCATACAGAAAGTCTTTTGTAATATACAATCCACCAGTAGTAAATGAAGCACTTAATTTGAGGAAGAATATTATTCAGGAATCTGTAAATTTAATAGAAAAACTTCTCAAAAACAATCAAACGGTAATTGCCTTTGTAAAATCAAGACAAGGAGTAGAAATTCTTACTAAATTGCTACAAGAAAGGTTGGGCAAATCTTTTGAAATTTCTCCATACAGAGCAGGTTACACTAAAACACTACGAAGAGAAATAGAAAGAAAAATAAAAGAAGGATATATCAAATGTGTCGTTGCAACTAACGCTCTCGAACTTGGAATTGACATAGGAGAATTAGATTCAACAGTTATCGTCGGTTACCCTGGAAGCGTTGCAAGCCTATTTCAGCAATCCGGAAGGTCTGGAAGAACTCACGAATCTGTTACTTTTTTTATTACAAGTAGCAATCCTCTTGATCAATATTTTACAAAAGATCCGGACTATATAATTTCTCGGAAATTTGAAAGTCTTAATATCGACCTTAATAACCCATACATCTTAAAACCTCATTTACTCTGTGCTTCTTACGAACTTCCGATTGATGCTGAAGTTGATAACGAATACTTTGGGAATTCCGTAAAGGAGTCAATTTTTGAATTTGAAAAGAACAATCTACTTACAAAAAGAGGAAGCAAATATTTTTTGAATAGCAAAAAATCTCCTGCACCAGGAATTAACCTGAGAAGTGCAGGTGAAGAAAACATAAAACTTATAGACATAGATACAAAGAATGTGCTTGAAAGAATTTCAAAAAGTAGAGCATTGGAGGAAGCTTTTGTAGGTGCTGTTTATATGCATCTTGGAGAAACATATGTTGTAAAAGTTATGGATTTAGAAAATAAAGAGGTTTACCTGAAAAAGGAGACTACAGACTATTACACGGATTCGCTTGCAGTTGAAACAATATGGATCGATAATATATTAAAGGAAAAGAAAGTAAAGAATCTAAATGTGTATTACGGAGAGGTTACTGTCGAAGAAGTTATTCGAGGTTTTGTTAAAAAGCAGTTCTTTACAGACAGGAAAATAGAAACGCTTCCTCTTGAACTTCCAAAAATCGAGTTTAAAACAAAAGCATTATGGTTCACAATAGAAAACAACATTACAGAAAAGATTAAAAAAACTGACGATTTTTTAGGAGCAATTCATGCAGCAGAACATGCCCTTGTTGGAGTTATGCCATTAATCGTCCAATGCGATAGAAATGATGTCGGTGGAGTTTCACACCCAATGCATCCTGACACGAATATGACCACAATCTTTTTATATGATGGAATTGAAGGTGGTGTAGGAATTACAGAAAAAGCCTACGATAGAATTGAAGAACTTCTAGAAAAGGCTTTCATTAGTATTTCAACATGCCCTTGCAAAGATGGTTGCCCCTCGTGCATATATTCCCCTAAATGCGGAAACGAGAATAACCCGCTCAGCAAAACAGGTGCAATAAAACTTCTGATGGAGATAAGACCCTCATGAAATATATACTTATTGTATCGATAGTACTCGTTCTTATTTTTGCTCCCTTATTTACGATCCTTTTACTCAACCAGTGCGTTTTTTCTCATCTTTTTGACATGCTACATCTTCAGCAATATAACGGATTCGAAAAGAGAGAATACTTAAACAAAGTTTCTTCAATTATCAGTTATTTTTTCGACAGAAGTGTTTATCTAACAATTGACGGATTTACAGAGATAGAAAAAATTCATATGAAAGACGTTAAAATACTTGTTCTTATTTCATTTTTGCTTTTTCTTTTATCACTATTTTTCATCATTTATTTTCGAAAAAACCTTAAAAGAGATGTCCTTAAAATAAGCGCAGTAATTACTATAATATTTGTTATATCGCTAATTGGATTTTCATTAACTAATTTTGATGAGGCTTTTACCTTATTCCACAGAATTCTTTTTAGAAACAATTACTGGCTTCTTGACCCCGATACGCTACTTATAAGACTTTTCCCTGAAGAGGTTTTTATGAAACTTGCCTATGTTTGGTTTGGTGGAACACTTCTTTTATCGCTTGCTATTCTTCTTTATCTCTATGTAAGTAAGCGTAAGCGTTATGGTTATGAATACTTTCGTAACTAATTGCTTCTACCTCGTAATAGGTTATCCTTTTGTCATTATCTAAAGCAATTGCAACATCTCTTACAATATCCTCAACAAACTTTGGGTTTGTGTACGCCATTTCGGTAATATACTTTTCGTCGGGACGCTTTAGCAAAGCATAGAGTGGCGCCGAGGCGGAATCTTCTACCAAGTCGACTATTTCTTCAATCCAAACAAGTTTGTTCATCTTTATTCTTACCTTTACATTTGCTCTCTGGTTGTGCGCACCAAAATCCGAGATTTCTTTTGAGCAGGGACACAAAAGGTGAACAGGGACATTTACCTCAAGCATAAATTCAAATTTTTCATTTTTCGAGGCAATAAAGGCACATTCATAGTCCATAAAACTTTCTTCATTTGTTACAGGTGCCTTTTTGAGAATAAAGTAGGGAAACCTTAAAATTATGTGAGAAACTTTCGCTTTTAGTTCAATTTTTACATCGTCAAGGATTTTTTCAAGGTTTGAGAGTGACATGTTGTTTCTGTGTCTATTTAATACCTCGACGAACCTGCTCATATGCGTTCCCCTATAATCGGATGGCAAATCAACGAAAATATCGACTAATGCAACTGTATTCTGGAAACCGTTTTGTCTATCCATAACTCTAATTGGATATCTTAAAGATGAGACACCTACTTTTTCAATAGAAATATTTCTTTCGTCTTTCTCGCTTTGAACATCTCTCATCGAACTGTCACCCTATTGTTATTGCCTTCAAAAAGTGTTATTTCGTAAACTCTACAGTTAAACTCTTTAAATGCATCGCTCAACTTATCATAAATCCATTTAGCAATTAACTCCGTCGTTGGATTTTCAAAAAGGTCGTTTAAATATCTGTGGTCAAGTTCTGAAATTACATTCTCATTAACTACCTTCTTTAGTATAGCAAAGTCAAGAACCATTCCATCATTTTTAATTTCTCCCGTGATTGTTACTATAAGGCGATAGGTGTGACCATGCAGATTTTCACATTTACCATGGTAATCAACTACTCTGTGAGCAGCATCAAAAGAAAATTCTCTTGATAAAAGAAACATTTTGCCTCCATAAATGGCGGAGAGGGTGGGATTTGAACCCACGGCAGGGTTTAGCCCCGCACACGCTCTCCAGGCGTGCACCTTAAGCCGCTCGGTCACCTCTCCAATAGCCTATAAATAATAACAAAATTTGATAAAAAAATCAAGGTTTAAATTTAAGGAAAACTATCCAGATAGATGTTAAAATCAGTAACAATAAAAATGGCTTTAACATAAGCTTGTAAACTTTAGTGAAATTTGTTTTGAAATAGTCTACGCTGAGCGAAAGACAAAGATGCATCGGCGTAAAAAGAAGCGCTGTCCATACTCCAAGATATGCAATAAGAACATTGGAAGAACTTAATGCACCATTGCTCTTAAGCAAAGGCATAAGAAGTGGATAGGCTATACCGATTGAAGCAGATGAAATACCAGCAAGAAAGCCTATTGAAAAAGGAAGCAAGAACAGAATTAAAAAAGTCGGAGCTTTAAGTAGTTGAAGCTCGTTATAGACACTTGCTGCAAAGTTAGTAGAAGTAATTATCTCTCTAAGGAAAAATATGGAGTAAATTAAAAATGCGTATTCTATGATTTTTTTGAACTTAAAGGATGATTTTAGTTTTGATAAAGTTACTCTCTTCATAATAATAAGGTAAATAAGCCCCGATAGCATTGCAACGAAACTTGGTAGATTCTTAAAACTCATAAGAATTATGAAAATGAAAATTATAGGAGATAGGCTTCTCAATATATTAATTAAAATTTGCAAGTTCACACCATCAGTAGGCTTAGTTTCACTTTTAATAAGAGGTATTACAAAAAGTATTCCAGAAAGAAGCATACCTAAAGATACAGGCCATTGGATACTTATTACCTTTCCTATTGTTGTGCCAAGTATAGAAACACCAAGAAGGAACTCAGGATAAAGTGGCGAAATAGGTTCCCAAACATGCCTGAACCAGAAGTTTAACAATGCCTTTTCCTCTGGATTTATCTCTACATCCTGTGCACCTTCTTCAACCATTGGAGCAGAAACCAACGCTCCGCCTGGCATAGGTAGAAGACCTATAACAAGTGCATAAAGAGGAAGATATATTTTGGGTGAGAAAATTTTTTTGAAAGTTGAAGATATGTCCGAAAGTAGCCCTGAAGTTTTCAAAATCTCTCCAAGGTAAGTAACTATTATCATTACAAGAATCATATTGATTGTATCCATATGAGTTAATGTTTTGGTTAGAAGGTGGATAATCGAAATTACGTCTAAACCTTTAAAAATTGCGGTAATTATAGCAAGCAAAAACACTGAAATTGCTATGCTTATTTTTAGCTGGACAAGAACTCCAATCAGGAGAAGCGATACCACAAGGAAAATTAAATCTCTCATACTGCACAATTATAATGAAATTTTGTAATTTAAGGAAGAAAATTATAATGTTAATATGAAATTTAAGAATGATACATTAGAACAAATAGAGAACCTTTCGAAATACTATGTTGAAATAAGCAAAAGGAAACGAGAACTAATTCATTTGCTTAAAGAGCAAATTTTGGATATCGACTTAAGTGAAGTTGATAAAATTAAATCTCCCCCTGAATTCAGTTTTGCAAAATTTATAGATGACTTTTCAACTTTTCCTGTTCAAGATAAAGATAATTTAGAGTATTCGATTCTTGCTGTTGACGGTTCAAGAATAGAAATGCAAGAGGGCTTTCCTCTACCATTCTATGTAATTAATGTTTCATCTGTTTTTGAGATAATAGGAAAAAACCATAGACATCTTGAAGACTCTGAAACTCAAGTATATTTCAGGGAAAACGATATTTACGATTCAAACGGAAATTTTATCACAGAACAAGACATAGACCTTAATATGCTTTTGCAGGAAGCAGAATTTCTTGCACAGAAAATTAAAACTCATAAACCCGATATTTCTCTTGTTGATGGTTCACTTATACTATGGGGACTCAAAAAGACGGCAACTAACGAACAAGAAGCAATTCGGAAATACGAAAAGCCGATTATTGAAACAAAAAATGCAGGAAAAGCTATCGCTGGATTTATAAGCGGAACAAGGTCGAGAGAAGTTATCAAAACGATGGGCTTGTACTTAAGGAAGAAGAATGTACAACTTGATGAGAAAGATAAACAACTTTTAAGGGCGATAACTGATGCAGAACTTATGAGCGTTTTGCTCGAAGAAAACCAAAGGACTTCTCTCTTTATATCAACAGAAAAACTTCTATCGAACTACTCAAACAGAATATATTTCTTTTTCTTAAAGACAAAATATGAAGTCGTGAGAATTGAGGTTCCAGATTTTCTTTACGAAAATAATCAAATGTTTGAAAACTTATGCTCGCTAATTCTTTACGAAATAGAAAGAGGTCAAGGATATCCTCTAATCCTTAAACTTGCTCACTTTGGTGCAGTTATTACCGAAAATGAGAAAAGATTTTTAGAAGATTATGTTAGAAAAAGAATGATTGATTCTAGACGTTATTCTGAAAAATTGGCTTCAAAATTAAAAAGGAAAATTTAATCTTCATTAAGTAATTTTTCAATTTCGCTTTTAAGGACAGGATATATTTCTTCGCCCCTTACTACTTTAACAATTTTGCCTTTCTTAAAGAGAACTCCAGAGTCTTTCCCGCATGCAACACCAATATCAGCATCTTTTGCTTCACCTGGACCATTTACAACACAACCCATTACCGCTACTTTTAGTTCCGTTTTTACATTACCGAAATCTGTATTCAATTTTGTAACTATACTTTCTATATCAACTTCGGCTCTCCCACAGGTAGGGCACGAAATAATCTCAAGTCCATGTTTTCTTAATTCAAGAGCCTTAAGTATTTTGTATCCAGCAATAACCTCTTCACGTGGATTCCCTGTAATTGAAACTCTTAATGTATCTCCAATTCCTTCATTCAAAAGAATACCAATTCCAATGCTACTTTTTACAAGTGAATCAGAAAGAGGCCCTGCTTCTGTAACGCCAATGTGGAATGGATACTCAAACATATCACTTAATAGTCGGTTTACTTGTATTGTTGTTAAAACATTCGACGTCTTTGCAGAGATTACAATATTATCAAATCCCACCGAATTTAATATTTCAACTTCATTTTTTACGCTCTCAACCATTGCTTTAACAAGGTCTTTTGGTCTTTCTCTAAATGAACCGAGATTTGCTCCTACTCTTATGGGTATGTTCCTCTCTTTGCATAGTGTTGCAACTTTTTTAATCCACTCCTTATCCTGAATGTTAGACGGATTCAATCTAATTTTATCTGCTCCATTTTTTATCGATTCTACAGCAAGCCGTGGATCAAAATGGATATCTGCAACAAGTGGGATATGAATTTTCTTTTTTATTTCTCCTATTTTTGATGCAGCCTCCATATCCTTAACGGCGACTCTTATTATCTCACAACCCAGTTCTTCCAATTCGAGTATCTGATTGACTGTCGAATCAACATCTCTTGTGTCAGTCTTAGTCATCGACTGAACACGAATAGGGTTTTCGCCACCGATTTCGGTATTTCCAATTCTAACAACTCTTTTTAATTTTCTCATTTGTGGATTAATTTCAAAATGTCGTTTATGCTTACTATAAACATCAGGAATAGCATGAAAATTAGAGCAATACTTTGAATCTTAGCTGTAAGTTCTTTAGGCAACTTTTTTCGTGATATGCCTTCTGCTAATATGATAATAAGCCAACTTCCATCAAGAGGGGGGATGGGAAGCAAATTCGTAAAAGCAAGTGCAATGCTTATATAAGCAACAAAGAAAAGAAGGCTTAAAAAACCCGCCGATGCTGCTTCGCCGGTCATAGATATAATCCCTATAGGTCCAGTAACCGATGAAATGCCTGTTCTTGTAAACAATTTTGGTAAAAATGTAAACATATTATAAAGCGTTGAAAGAGTCCACCTTGTTCCCTCTATAAATGACTTTCCTAAAGGATAGACCTCTCCTTTCGGGGATATACCAATCAACCATCTTTTTTGAACAGAGTCGTAACGGGGAGCAACTTTTACTTCTAAGGTTTCGTTTCCTCTCTTAATCTCTATTACTGCTACGTTATCCTTATTTTTTTGAATTTCAGTTACTATATCATCCCAGGTTTTTACTTCGGTCCCGTTTATCTTAAGAATAGTATCTCCTGCAACTATTTGAGCTTGTTCAGCGGGACTTCCCTTTACAACGCTTGCAATAGTTGTAGTAGGTGATAAAGGATTTCCAAACGTCGCAAACACAACTCCAAAAATTAGAATTGCAACTACAAGATTCATAAGCGGCCCTGCAAGTATTGTAAGGAATTTAGCTAAAAATCCTTTATTATAGAATCCTTCGGGATCGTCATAATTATCTTCCATACCTCTTATTTTTACATAACCCAAAATAGGGAATAGTCCGATTTTAAAGGTAGTGCCGTTTGGCTTTTGAGGTTTCTTTTCATAAATGCTTGGTCCGAAGCCTATTGCAAATTCTTCTACAGGAATGCCTGATAATTTTGCAACAATAAAGTGCCCAAATTCGTGGGCAAGCGCAAGAAAACTGATAATTAAAAGTCCATAGATTGCATATAAAACACTATTCATCATTTTCTCCTTAGTATCTCTAAAATTTTATTTTTCGTATTATTATACACATTTTCTCCCTCTTCCAAGCTGTTGATTTTTTGAAACTCAATGGAACCCAAAAAATCTATTAAGTACTTCTCAATATCAAGGAAAGAAATCTCTTCGCTTAAGAAACTTTCAACCAACGCTTCGTCAATTGCAACAATTGATGGTAAATAATTTCCCCCAAGCATTGCATAACTTAAAATGGTATCAAATAGTGGAAATGCATCTCTATCAATTTCATAAAATGTTAGTTTTCCTAAAGATACCAAATCTAAGTGCTTAATATTGTTCTCTTTTCTTTCAGGATAAGTTAAGGAATACTGTATTGGAATAGCCATATCTGGAGTACTTAAAAGGGCTTTTATCTCGCCATCTTTAAATTCAGCCATTGCGTGAATAACACTTTCCCTATGAATAACTGCATCAATTTTCGAGTAAGGAACATTAAAAAGAAAATGAGTTTCAATAACTTCAAACGCCTTGTTAACAAGATTTGCAGAATCTACTGTTATTTTACTGCCCATACGCCAATTCGGATGATTCAAGACGTCTTTCACAGAAACTTTCTCTAAATCGTCTCTCTTCTTGTTAAAAAACGGACCACCAGAGGCAGTTATAATTATCCTTTCTAAATCTTCTTTCCTCTCCCCAAGCAACACCTGGAAAATGCCAGAAGTCTCAGAATCTACTGGTATAACGAGATCTCCAAAATTCTTATTTTCAAACAGGACTTCTCCAAAAGCAATTATACTTTCTTTATTTGCTATCCCTATTCTTATGCCCTTTTCAAGGCATACTCTTATTGCTTTCGCAGAGGTTATACCTGATGCAAGAAAGAGGACAATGTCAGGCTCGTATTCAAGTATATGCTCATGAACTTCGTTTAAAGAGTATGTTTTAGTATTTGGTTCCTCAATCTCTCCAAGTAATTGATCGTCTACCGCAACGAAGGATGGATTTGAAAGAAGCATTTGTTTTCTAATTTCAAAAACATTTTTATAAGCAGTAAGACCAACAATTTTATAACCAAGGTTCAGTGAAATTTCAAAAGCTTTTTTTCCAAGAGTCCCTGTTGAGCCAAATATAACAACTTTTTTAGACACCGCCGAATCTTCTTTCCCTCTTACCAAAATCTTGCAATATTTTAAAATATTCTTCCTTTGTGAAGTCGGGCCATAATGTTTTTGTAAAATAAAGTTCTGTATAGGCTACCTGAAATAGAAGAAAATTACTTATACGCATTTCCCCACTTGTCCTAATTAGCAGATCCGGATCTGGAAGATCTTTTGTATATAGAAACTTTTTAAAATTTTCCTCTGTTATATCTTCATTACTTTCGCATAATTTTCTACACGCTTCAAGGATCTCGTGACGTCCACCATAGTTTATCGCAATTGTTAATACTAAACTCGAGCCATCCGAAGTTTCTTTCAAGGCATATTCCATTGTCTTCTTTAAAGGCACAGGGAGAGGTGTAAAATCACCTATAAAATTTAACTTCACGGAATTTCTTTTAAGTTCTGGTATATAGTTATAAATTGTATCGACGAATAAGTTTAGCAAAAAATTTACTTCGCTTGGTCCTCTTTTCCAGTTTTCAGTAGAAAATGCAAACAAAGTTAAATATTTAACGCCTACCTCAACAGAAGCCTCTACTATCTTTTTTACGACCTTTACGCCTTCTTTATGACCCTCGGTTCTGTTGAGACCACGTTGAGTCGCCCATCTCCCGTTCCCATCCATTATTATCGCAACATGATTGGGAACGGGAGAAATTAGATTCATTAAACCTCCAGAATCTCCTTCTCTTTCTTTTCTAGTCTTTCGTCAATTATGTCAATATACTTTTCCGTAAGTTGCTGTATCTTTTCTTGGAGTCTAAATTTATCGTCTTCTGATATTTCTTTATTCTTTTCCATAGTTTTTATCTTTTCGATTTCTTCACGTCTTATTGCTCTAACTTCTTCTCTGAATTCTTCAGCAAGTTTCTTAACTTGAACTACAAATTTTTGTCTTTCTTCTTCGGTAAGCTTAGGAAACGGAAGAGTAATGGTAGTTCCATCGCTCTGAGGCGTAACACCTAAATTTGCCTTTAAAATAGCTCTTTCTATTTCCTTCAAAAGAGACTTGTCCCACGGCTCGACTACTAAAAGCCTCGGTTTAGGAGCTACAACAGTTGCAACCTGTTTAAGCGGCATTAAAGTACCATAGGCTTCTACCTTAACAGGATCAAGAATTTCTGGAGTAACTCTTGTAGCCATAATTTTCGAAAACTCTCGTTCCATGACTTCAACTGCTTTTTTCATTTTCTCTTCAACTTCATTTAGGATCTTTTTCTCTTGTTCTAAAGTCATCTCTATCCCTCCTTTATAACTGTTCCTACTTTGCCTTCAATTACCGCTTTAATTAGTGTATCCTTACCCTTAATGCTAAAAAGAATTATTGGCAATTTAAAGTCTCTGCAAAGGGAAACTGCCGTCGCATCCATTACTTTCAAATTTTTAAGTAAGAACTCTGTATAAGTAATTGTTTCGTATCTTACTGCGTTAGCATTCTTAGTAGGATCATCCGAATAAACTGCATCAACTTTTGTTGCCTTAAATAAGGCTTCCGCCTTTAATTCAAGTGCACGAAGCGCCGCAGTTGTATCGGTACTAAAGAAGGGGAGACCCGTGCCTCCCCCAAAGATAATCACTCTATTTTTTGAAAAGTGTGAGAGCGCCTTAGCAAGAATATAAGGTTCTGCTACCTCTGGAATTGTAAAGGAGGACATAACTCGTGCATCGATGCCTCTACTCAAAAGTGCATTTTGAAGTGCAAGTGCATTTATTATTGTTGCAAGCATTCCCATATAATCACCAGTTGCTCTATCTATTCCTAATTTTTCTGCTTCTGCACCACGCAAAATATTTCCACCACCAATAACCACACCAATTTCAATAGCCTGGTTATGAAGATACGCAATTTGCTCAGCAAGTCCATCAAGGGTTACCTTGCTTATGCCAACTCCATCGACATCTGCAAGCGCTTCCCCGCTTAGTTTCAGTATAATTCTTTTATACTGAGGCAAATCTACTCACCTACCTTGAAGCGTGCAAATCTTCTTACAGTTATGTTTTCGCCAAATTTTGCGATATGCTCCTTTATTAATTGCTCAATAGTAATGCTTTCATCCCTTAAATATGGCTGCTCAAGAAGGCAATGTTCCTTGAAGAATGTTTCAATTTTTCCTTCGATGATTCTGTCAATAACATTGGCAGGCTTTCCTTCTTCTTCCAACTGCTTTCTGTAAATTTCCTTCTCTTTTTCTATAACATCCTGCGGGACATCTTCACGAGAAACATATTCAGGTGATGAGGCTGCAATTTGAAGTGCGATCTCATCGGCTAATTTTTTGAATTCATCAGTTCTTGCAACAAAATCAGTTTCGCAATTTACTTCAACAAGTACTCCAAGTTGGCTTCCTGGATGTATGTAAGCAGCAATAACACCCTCGTTTGTTACACGTCCAGACTTCTTAACTGCCTTTGCAATACCTCTTTCTCTTAAAATATCAATCGCTTTCTCGATATCACCGTTTGCTTCTTCTAGTGCTTTTTTGCAATCTGAAATACCTGCGCCTGTTCTTGCACGTAGTTCTTTAATTAAATCTAAACCCATATCATTTCACCTCTTTTCTAATTATTTTTTATAATCTTCAAACTCTTCGAAGTCAAACTCTTTTGTAAGAAGTTCTTCTTCGCTTACTTCTTCCTCAATTTCTTCCTTTTCAACTTTTCCTTCTTTTCCTTCAATCACTGCATTTGCAATTATTGAAGTAATAAGCCTAAGTGAACGGATCGCATCGTCATTGCCAGGGATAGGATAATCAATTTCTTCTGGGTTAGAATTTGTATCACAAATACCAATAATCGGTATCTTTATTTTTCTTGCCTCGAGAATAGCACTTCTCTCTTTGTGAGTGTCCGTTACAAAAATTGCCCATGGAAGAGTTACCATGTCTTTAAGACCGCCATAAAGTTTTCTAAGTTTTGCTAATTCTCGCTCAAGTTTAACTCTTTCTTTAACAGAAATGGTATCAAAATACCCTTCCTGTTCAAGTTTCTCAAGTTCTTTTAATCTGTTAATGCTCTTGCGGACGGTTTGGAAGTTTGTTAAAAGACCACCAACCCAACGTTCATTCACATAGGGCATTCCGCATCTTTCTGCCTCTTCCTTTACGATGTCCTGAGCAGCCTTTTTTGTACCCACAAAAATAATCTTTCCACCCTGCCTCGTAACGTCAACTACAAACTTATAGGCTTCCTCTATCTTTTGGACAGTAAGCCTTAAGTCAAAGATATGGATCCCGTTTCTTTCTGTAAAAATGTACTCCTTCATTCGTGGATCCCATCTCTTCGTCTGATGTCCAAAATGGACACCTGCTTCAAGAAGTTCCTTCATTGAAACTACACTCATTTTTTAGACCTCCTAATTTAGTTTTTACCTCCCATCCTTCAACTTCTCGGAGATAGGTTACATACCTACACTTTCCGAGAATCCAGATGGTGTGTAATCATTATATTTTAAGGATTTATCCAAAAAAATCAAGTATTTTTATTACTAAGCGTTAACTTGAAAAATTAATAAAATTTACTATAGTAAAATCTATGTTCTATAACTTCATCACAGTTATCGAAACCAAAGATTTATTTTATATACAGATTTCAATCAATAAATCTTTAAACTTTGTATCTAAGTAATAGTGCGCTATTGCTTATGAAGTAAAATTATCTGTTTTCTAATTTTTTTAAGAGAGTTTTAAGTTTTTAGAAGATTTGATAAAATATATAAAGGAGGAAACTATGGAGGAAAAAGACTTATACAATGAGGAAGAAAAAGGAACACAGCCCAAAGTAGATTTTAAAAACATTTATACTGGAAGCCAGGCTTTAGAAAAGGCACCAAAAATATACGGAGTTCCAACAGGTATAGAAGGGCTGGATGATTTGTTTTTTATTGTAAAGGATGAAAAAGGAAAATTGGTAAAGAAAACTTTAGGCGGCATACCAGCATATTCCGTTTTTAACATCACGGGTGTAAGTGATACTGGTAAATCTCTTATGGTTGAGCAATTTACAGTTGAACAGGCAAGTAAAGGTTCGAAGGTTGCATTTATAACCGTAGAATCACCAGCAAACTTTGTTGCAGCGTCTCTTCAAATAAGGGCAACTGCAATGGGTTATAACTTCAAAGATTTCGAAGATAATATTATATTAATTGACGCAGCATCGTCATACAATCTGAGAGAAAATATCCCTGACTTGCTTGCAACGCTTGCATATGTTATCCAAAACTACAAAGTCAGGTTCACAGTAATAGACTCTGTAACAGGACTTTTTGAAAGCAAGGAAATGTTTGCAAGGGCAATAGTAAGGAGGCTATTCAACTTCATGAAATCCTGGTATCAGACTGCAATCTTTGTTTCACAGAAGAGAAGTGGTCATGAAGAATTAACTGCAGAAGCAGCTGGTGGATATGCAGTTGGGCACATTGTCGATGGTACTATGGTCGTTGCAAAAGAACTCATTGATAGTCAATACAAAGCAAAAATTTACAAAAAGCCTTTGGGCGATATAGTAAGACTATTTAGAATCGACGGTTGCAGACTTTCAGGTCACGATACAAGGACTCACTTTTTAGAAATAACTGAGTCAGGTATTGTAAAAATCAAGGAGCCAATAGGAGGAGGTGATGTAGAATGATTATTGTAGGTAGCAGTGAAATTCCTCAAAATGAATTTGAGGATCTCGTTGCAAGAGTATTCTCGAAGTCCATTGACCTTTTGGGAGGAATCGTAAAACTTGCTGAGTACAGAACGCTTACATGGTTACCGTCGCTTGCAAGAGCAACGCTTGCGGTTGTATTAAAGGAAGAGTATCTCCGTTCAGAAGAAGAAATTGCCCAAAAGGTTGGGATAACAAAAAATACTGTAAGGAACATCATAAGAGCTGATCCACAACTTGCGCTTGAAAAAATTAAAAGACTTGAAGAACTAACTAAGGAAGAAGCAAAGGAATTAAAGACACATACTGCAGGTGGTATTGCAAAATTAGCTTACAAACTTGTAAAAGGCGGAGAGGATGCTAAGGTTCTTGTTAACTTCAGTTCAGCTGTCCTCGAAGATATGATGAAGACATTAGAAATACCATGGGCATATATGGTACTTAAAAGAATAAAAGGAATAAACTTTCCAATTACATCACACGAAGTGCTTCAGGATAAACTTATGGATGTGACTTATAAAGAAACGAAACTTATTGATATTTTAGCTAACCTACAGTATCCTATAAGTACACCTGCGCAGTTAATAAAAGAAATTAAAGAACACTTAAAGATGAAAGAACAGTAGAAGTAATGCAGCCTCACCACAGGAAGAATTCAACAAAATCTCCTGCGTTGAGGCCTTCTTTATCCTGGGGAATTTTAAAATACCCTTGAGAATTATTAATTACAAATACAAATGAAGAATCAGCAAATACTGGTTCTATTAAATTTTCGTTTTGAGAAATTGTTAGTTTTCCAAGCACAAACTCTTCTCTTCCTTTTCTTGAATTTACTTGAGATGAAAGCCTACCAACAATTTTGCTTTCATTAAAACGAATGCCTATTTTCTTTGATAAAATTTTTCTTACTACAATTGAGTAAATCATAAAAGATGCAAGAGGATTTCCTGATAGACCTATTAACAATTTCTTTTCTACGACACCAAAAATCGTAGGTTTACCAGGAGATGCATTTAAACCATGAATAATAACTCCAGGAGTTCCTAGAGAATTAATGGTATTTACTGTGAAATCAAAGTTCCCTTTACTTGTTCCTCCAGTTGTTATAACAAGATCATTTTCATTTAAAGCCGTTTTTAAAGCATATGTTATCGCATCACGATTATCTTTTATAATGCCGTAATCAGATACAATAAAGCCATCTTTTGTAATCAGGTTCTTAAGCGTAATTCTGTTAAAATCAAAAATTTTTCCGTATGGTAAAGGATGTTCGTCGGTAATCTCGTCTCCCGTTGAAAACAGACCTACCCTTATCGGCTCTATCACATTAACAAATTCAACTCCTACCGAATTCAATAAGCCAATATTCCTTTCATTAATTCTTGTCCCTTTTTCAAGGATCACTTTACCTTTTTCAAGTTCGACTCCCTGCTCAAACATATTTTGAGAGGACTGAACATCTTTAAAAACAAAAACCGTGTCTCCTTTTACTTCTGTGTCTTCAAGCATTACAACCGCATCAGCGCCTTCGGGAACAGCACCTCCTGTAGGAACATAGCAAGTAGTTCCTTCTTCAATTACAAACTCAGGTTTTGTTCCTATCTTAATTTCGCCTAAGTTTTTTAAAAAAACAGGATTGCTTTCGGTTGCTCCCTTTACATCCGATGATTTAACGGCAAAACCATCAACTAAAGATTTTCTAAAAGGAGGGAGATCAATTTTTGAAGTGACATCCTCTGCAAGATAATATCCAAAAGAATTTTCCACCGGAATTGAAAGTATTTTTATATTTATCTCGAAAGTATCTAATATTTTTTCTATCGCTTCGTTATATCCGTAGACTTTTAAAAACTTTTCGCCCATTCAATAACTCCTGGTAAAATATCCTCAACCTTCTCATTTATCTTTATTTGTGCTTTTGAAAAAATTGGTGCAGATGGATCTTTATTTACCGCTATAATTTTTCCTGCTTGAACACTATTGAGATGTTGCTGTGCACCAGATATCCCTAATGCAATATAAATATCTGTATGCAATGTACTGCCCGTATCTCCAACAACTCTATCGTATGGAAGATAGCCAAGATCAGCAACCGGACGAGTACAAACAACCTTCGCAGAGATTTTATCCGCAAGTTCAAAAATAGAATTTAGCAATTCCTTAGATACGCCAAGCCCAACGCCTATTGTTATCTTTGACTTTATTTCATTTGTAAAATTAATCTCTTTTGTCCGCACAAATTCAATATCGCTTTCATCTTTAACTTCGATAATTTCTTTGTCTCCATTGGGATAGTCACCATTAAAGGGCTTTAGATTTGCAATAATAACGGTTGGTTTTGTTTTTGATGCTATCTTTAGACCAAGGTTTTTCCAACTATAAACGATAAAAGACAAATCATCTTTAGCCTCTATACCGCTTACGTGTGAAATTGAAGCAAGGTTATTCTTTGAGGCAAAGTAGGAAGCAATTTCTTTTGGTAAAATTTCATTTGAAAAAATAATAACATCAAAATCAAGAATATTCTTAATTTTCGAAAGAAATTCTACACCCTGAATTGATGTTTCGAGAGGTTTCGATGGAAGAAAATCACCATTCGCATTTCCATCAATATTTGCAACTTTTATATCAGTAAAAATTCCCTTCAAATAATCAATATCAGGAAGTTCAGTTTTATAAACTACAAGTGCTTTCATTTCAACACCTCTTTTGAAATAATATCCACAATTATCTTATCACCATTTTCTTTGATTAATTCGTTAGATTGCACCGTTTTCACCTCAAATAATTCGTTTACAACAGTTTTGGAACCAATTTTACCAATTTCATCTTGACTAAGTTTAAGTGTTTCATTTGTTATAATCTCTAAATGCTTCTCATTCTCATCAAAAATATAATAAAGGTTAGGCAAGGCCTTCTTATCGCTCCTGTCAGAAAAACTCACCACTGCTTTACTAAGAACTTTAAGTAAATGCAAGGAGTCCTTTTCAATTTTTTCCGCAAGAAGAGAACCATCCAGATAATTTACACTGAGTACGTTTGAAATATATAGTATAGACAATTTCGAAGCGACTTCTCCTGGCAGTAAGCCCGTAAGTCCATCCGAGGAGTAATTCCCTGTGAAAATAAAATTAAAATCGTTATCAAAATTAAGAATAAATCTTGAAAGTACATTTGAAGTTGAAAAAACATCCGAATTAGCAAATGCAGGGTCCGTTAGTAAAAATATTCTATCAATTCCAAAATCAAAAAGTTTCAAAAGAGTATCTTTAGCTTCTACAGGCGCCATTGAAACAGCATCAATTTCAAAACCATATTTATTCTTTAGTTCAACTGCATTCCCAACGGCGATTAGGTCCGATGGGTTAATGATATTTTCTTTAGACCTTTTAATTCTTTTTGATTCTTTATCAAACTCTATTTCTTTAGGTACTACCTTAACAAGAGTAATAATTTTCATATTAGTACCTCCAAGACTTGCGGTTTGTATCCATTTATAAAATCTGATGCATTCATAACTCTCTTCCCCTCCAACTGCACCTCAATGACCTCGATATAACCATTACCTGTAGCAACAATAAAAAAATCTTTTCTTAATTCAACGATGGTCCCAGGTTTATGCTCGATTTGTAAGTCTATAATTGGAACAGTCTTAAAGATTTTCAATTTCTTTCCTCTAAAAGTTGTATATGCACCTATTCTTGTCAAGGCTCTCACTTTGTTGTGAATTGAAATTGCATCCTTTGACCAGTCGATTTTTTCCTCTTCGCTTGTTATTTTTTTTGCGTAGGTTCCTTTACCTTCCTGTGGAATAGGTAGACAAGTGCCACTCAAGCAACACTGAAGTGCCTCCTTAACAAGGGGAATACCTACCTCGTACACTTTTTCCAAAAAAGAGTAATAGTCGTCGTATAGTGATACCTCAAAATGTTTTTTCAAAATTATCTCACCTTGATCGAGTTTTTCGTTCATTTTCATTATTGTTACTGCAGATTGAGACACTCCATCCATAAGTTGTCTCTCAATCGGGCTTGCGCCTCTATAATATGGAAGGTCTGAGGGATGGACATTCAAGGGGCATTTTACTAATTCAAGCACTTCCTTAGGAATAATCTTTCCGAACGAGAACACTATATAAGCTTCAGGATTATGTAACTTAATATTAGTAACAGTTTCCTCATTAAAGTCTTCTATCTCCAAAACATCAATACTGTTTTCATCGGCAAATACTTTTACGGGATTTGGAGTTACTTTTGAGCCTCGTCCTCTTATTTTTGGTGGCAGAGTTACTATTAAATTTATATCAGGAATTAATGCTTTAGCAAATGGTATTGAAATGTCCGAGCCACTAAAAAAAACAATGTTCATTTTGATAGGTATCTTTCGATAAGTGCTTTTGGAAGTTCAAAACCTTCCTCAACCTCTAATTTTTCTATACTATCGATATAATCTGTAAAAATAATACCATTCAGGTGGTCAGTCTCATGCTGAAATACCCTCGCCTTGAGACCTTGTAGAATTTCTTCGTGCACTTTTCCATCCATATCCATATATCTAACAACAATTTCAGAAGGCCTTTCAACAATTCCATAGACTCCAGGCACAGATAAGCAACCTTCTTCTTCGGGTTCTAACTCTTTTCTCTTTTCTAAGATTTCGGGGTTAATTACTACTCCTTTGTCATCCTCAAGTTCATAAATGAAAAAAGCATACGTTAAACCTACTTGAGTTGCAGCAAGACCAATACCTTTTGGGAAATTTGTCCTCATAGTTTCAAACATATCCTTAATGATTTTTTCCATCTCTTTATCAATTTTCGTAACCTTCTTTGCTTTTTTCCTCAAAACAGGATGTCCATAGGTATAAATTTTCATATTTCAATCGCTCCTTTTCTAATTATAACAGGAATTCCTGAAGTTACATCGACTACTGTTGACGGAAGACCTAACATTTCTATGTTGTGCTCGAATTCGACAAAAAGAATTTTATCCCCAAAGGTTTTCAATACGTCATCCTTGGAAAGTAACGGTGGTTCATTTGAGATATTTGCACTTGTATTCAAAATTGGCATTTTTATGTATGCCATAAATTCTAATAGGTCAGTATACTTAGGAATTCTAACGCCCAAAGTTTCGCCTTTTTCATCAGGCTTTGTATAAAGTTTATTCTGGGACCTCAAAATTATTGCAAGAGCTCCCGGAAAATACTTTTTCATAAGATCGAGTGCAGCATCTGAAATACCATAGGTATATTCATAAATTTGTTCAATCGAATATGCCAAAAGGTATAATGGTTTATCATAAGACCTGCCTTTTAAATCAAAAAGATTTTTAACAGCTAAATTATCAAGTCCATTAACACCAAGTCCCATAACTGTATCGGTTTTAAATGCTATTACGCCGTGATTATTGAGGTGCTCTACCACTTTGTCGTAATCAGTTTTCATATTTTCTCTCCATAGGCAAATCTCTCAAAGCCTGCAAGGTCTTTAACTATACTCACCTTCTTAAAGTATTTTTTCATTTCCGTTAAGACCATTTTTGCAATTGATGAGTCAATCTCAAAAATAACAAACCCACCTTTGTTTAGTAATTCAAAAGATTTCTTTATCAAATCAGGATATAATTTAAAGCCGTCAATACCTCCATCAAGGGCTTCGACAGGTTCATAAGGGAGATTTTTCAAATTCTCGCTTCTTACATATGGCGGATTTGAAACAATAAAATCGAACTTTTCGTCTGTCTCAAAATTCCTAAAGTCAGCCAATTCTATTTTTAATCTATCAGAAACTTTGTGCCTTATAGCATTTTCTTTCGTTACACTAATTGCTTTATTGGAAATATCTATTGCATGTCCTTTGAGATTCTTGCAATAATAAAGGATAGATATTGCAATAACACCAGAGCCACATCCAATGTCAAGAAAAGACTTTTTATTACAGCCTTTTTTGATTGCAAGTTCAACGAGTGTTTCAGTTTCTGGACGAGGAATTAAGACACCTTCCTCAATGTAAAAGTCAAGGGACATGAATTCTTTGTGTTTCAGTATGTACGGAAGTGGATATCCCTTTCTAATCTTTTCAAGGTATTCATTTATAAGAGAGATTTGATAATCAGTAAGTATTTCATTTTCCTTAAGATAGACTTTTTCTTTTTCGACTCCAAGAACATGAGACAATAGCATTAAACTCTGAAGATAATATTCATCACTAACTTCCTTCAAAGTTCTTATTGATTGAATGAAAGAATCTTTTACCGTCATGATTTTCCAAAATATTCCTCAAGCAGTTGTGCCCTTTCGTTTTCCATTAAGGCATTTATTAATTCATCAAGGTTACCTTCCATAATCTCTGGTAGGTTATACAACGAGAGATTAATCCTGTGGTCGGTTACTCTACCCTGCGGAAAATTATAAGTTCTTATTCTCTCATTTCTATTTCCACGACCGATTTGCGCTCGTCTTGCACTAGTAATCTCCTGCTCTTTCTGCTGCTCATATAAATCGAGAAGTCTTGCTCTTAATATCCTCATTGCCTTCATTTTGTTTTGCAATTGTGATCTTTCATCCTGGCATGTAACCATTATTCCAGTTGGCTTGTGGATGATCCTTATTGCAGTTGCAACTTTCTGAACATTCTGTCCGCCATGCCCACTTGCGTGAAACACATCAATTCTTAAATCATCTGGATTTATCTCAACATCGACTTCCTCCGCTTCAGGTAATACTGCTACAGTTGCAGTCGAAGTATGAATCCTTCCAGAAGCTTCTGTTTCAGGCACTCTTTGGACTCTATGGACTCCGCTTTCGTACTTTAAATGTTTGTAAACATCCTTTCCAGATACTGAGAAAACTATTTCTTTAAAACCGCCGAGGTCTGTTTCATGTGAGTCAAGGATCTCTACTTTAAAACCCTTTCTGTCTGCATAACCAAGATACATCTTGTACAAATCTTTTGCAAAGAGAGCCGCTTCCTCTCCGCCTACACCTGCACGAATCTCCATTATGATGTTTTTACCCTCGTAAGGATCTTTGGGTATCAAAAGAATTTTAAGGTCGTTTAAAATCCTTTCTTTTTCATTTTGAAGTCTTTCAAGTTCACCTTCTGACAACTCCCTTATTTCCTCATCCTCAGATTCAAGCAATTCTTGTACATCCTTTATTTCAGATTCGACTTTCTTATAAGCCATATACAAATTTACAATTGGCTCAAGCTCTTTATACTCTATTGAATACTTTTTGAAAAGTTCTGGATTGGAAATCACTGAAGAGTCAGACAAGAGCCGTGAAAGTTCGTTGTATCTTTCAATAGTTTTTTCAAGTTTATCAATCATCCTTACCACCCTTTACATAATGATGCAGTTTACACCGTGCCTCATAAGATTCACTTGCTCCGATCATAATAACAGGATCATTATAGGATGCAGGTTCACCATTTATAAGCCTCTGTGTCATTGTAGCGTCTTCACCACAAACGGTGCAAATTGCATGGAGTTTTAAAACTTCATCTGCTATTGCCATAATATAGGGCATAGGGCCAAAAGGTTCTCCCCTAAAGTCCATATCCAGTCCTGCAACTATTACCCTTTTACCAGATTTTGCAATTTTTCGTAAAGCATCAACGATTTCTGTATCAAAGAATTGTGCTTCGTCAATCCCTATAACCTCTGTATCTTCTTCTATTCTCTCTAACAATTCTTTTGTTGAAGAAACCGGCAAAGCCTCAACCTTTTCTCCTGCATGGGAGACAACTTCCACAACAGAATAACGAGTGTCAATAGAAGGCTTAAAGACCTGTACCTTTTGCCTTGCAATCTTTGCCCTCTTAATCCTTCTAATAAGCTCTTCGCTCTTCCCTGAAAACATACATCCTGTAACTACTTCGATTTTTCCAATTTTACCTTTCATCTGGCACTATGCTCCTTAAAAGTTCTTCATTTGATCTTGTCTGTTTAAGCATCTCAATAAGTCTTTCAAGTGCTTCCCCTGGTTCAAGAGAACTTATGAATTTTCTAAGAGTTAGGATTCTCTTGTACTCATCCTCACTATAAAGAAGTTCCTCTCTTCTTGTTCCTGACTTCTTTATATCAATTGCAGGGAAAATTCTTTCTTCTGCTAATTCTCTATCAAGCACTATTTCCATATTGCCGGTTCCTTTAAACTCTTCATAAATAACCTGGTCCAATTTTGAACCTGTATCAATAAGAGCAGTTGCAAGAATTGTAAGACTGCCACCGTTCATAATGCTTCTTGCAGCACCCAAAAACTTTTTAGGTCCCCTTATCGCAGCAGGATCAAGACCACCAGAAAGTGTTTTACCACTCGAAGAAGATAGAAGGTTATAAGCACGAGTTAGTCTTGTTATACCATCAAGCAAAATCATAACATCTTTTCCAATTTCAACAAGTCTTTTTGCCTTTTCGAGGGCAAGTTCAACAACTCTTATGTGGTTTTCTGGCGGTTGGTCAAAGGTGGAACTTACAACTTCTGCAGCAACTGAATTTTTCATATCAGTAACTTCTTCTGGTCTCTCGTCAATGAGAAGAATCATAAGGTAAATTTCAGGATGATTTTTCACAACACTTTTTGCAATTTCCTTCATTAAGGTGGTTTTACCTGCTTTCGGTGCAGATACAATAAGTCCTCTCTGGCCTTTTCCAAGAGGAGCAATAAGATCTATTACTCTTAAAGCAATATTGCAACCAGGCGTTTCAAGGACAATTCGTTCGGTCGGGTAATATGGTGTTAAATTTTCAAAAATAGGACGCTTAAGAAAACCTGTTACTTTTATTCCGTTTATTGTATCAACATTTACGAGTGCTGGGTATCTTTCTCCCTCTTTTTGTGGCCTTTGAACTGGACCAGAAACAACATCTCCTGTTCTTAAGCCATACTTTCTAATTAATGGTGGTGAAACATAAATATCAGTGAAGGATGGAAAATAATTTGCCCTCAAAAATCCATACCCATCTGGGTGTGCTTCAAACAAGCCTTTGAAGTACAATTGCGGCTCATTCTCGACCTTAACATAAGCACTTTCTCCCTGTGCTCTTGAAGTGTTAAGAAGTTCTTGTAAATTCTCTTCTTTTTCCTCTCTTGGTTTTTTATGCTCTTCTTTTGGTGCAATACTTTCGGTCTTCTTTGCGTTTTTTACTGTTTCTCTTGCAACTTCTTCTTTCTCATTTTTTGTTGAAGACCCTTGTTTAAGTTGTTGAATCTGCTTGTATAATTCACTTACAAGTTCGTCTTTCCTGTAATGAGAGTAGTTCTTTAACTTCACTATCTGGGCAACCTTGTATAATTCCCTTGCTGTCATTGCATTTAAATCACTTTCAGTCAAATTTAAAATTTCGTCCATTTAGTCGATGCCTCCTTATATTTTTAATGAATTTTGAATTTCTTCTTTTAATGTGTTTATCTTATTTTTAAATTCACTCTCAATGGATAATAGCTTAGCATTTGTATCAGTAACAAATTTATCGTCTTTAATTGCTTGAAGATTTATAATAACATTTGCCTTTGCGCCTTCGAATGCAGAATCAATAAAACATAACGCACTCCATAAATCAGAGATAGCCGACTTTGGACAAAAATCCTTCGCCTTCTCAAGGAGGTACTGTTTTTTATAGATTGTGTCTATAACCTCAAGAGGAACTAATGCAGCCCCAATAAGGGCATCCTGCATTAACTTCTTTCTCTTTTCTTTTTCCTCGTCTGTATCTTTAGGAAGTTTTAGCACCTCCATAAACTTATTGAATGCTTCAGCATCTTTAGAAGAAAGTTCGAGCAGTAAAAATGCTGTCTCTTTTGCATCGTTAATTAAAGTTGCAATCTCATCGTTTGGATTCTTCTTTTGATATATTCCCATTACCATAGATACAAGAGAAAATCCAAAAGATGCAACAATAGAAGATGCACTTCCACCACCAGGCGTGGAAGATGAGGATGCAAGTTCATTTACAAATTCTTTTAAGGGTAAATTAGAGTACATAAACCACCTCGCTTGAGTCTAAACATGAATATATAAAAATAAAACCAATTGGGCTACCTTTATATAATAGTATAAATTTGATTTTAGTCAAGAAGAAAACGAAGATACAAAAACTCTATGTTTCGATTAAAATATGGGTGATGAAAGATTTAATAGAAAAAGTCCTGAAAACAATAAATAAATATAATTTGATTAGTCCAAAAGATAGAGTACTTTTAGCAGTTTCTGGTGGAATAGACTCAATGACTATGTTACATATATTCAATAGAATTAAGGGTATCCTCGATATCGAGATTGGGGTTGCCTCTTTTAATCACGGAATAAGAACAGAAGGGCATGAAGAGGTTGCTCTTGTTAAACAATTTGCAGAAAGTCTTGGTGAACCTTTCTTTTATGGAGAAGGCGATGCCCTTAAAGTGCAAAAAGAAACCAAAAGAAACCTTGAAGATGTTGCAAGAGAATTGAGATTCGATTTCCTAAATAGAATCAAAGAAAACGAACACTTTAATAAAATCGCATTAGCGCACAATAAGAATGATTTTGCTGAAACTTTCCTCATGCATCTTTTCAAAGGAGCAGGGCTTAAAGGTTTAACGAGTATGCTTCGTAATGAAAACAACATTATAAGGCCACTTATTGAGGTTACAAGAGAAGAAATAGAGCATTATGCAAAAGAATATAGAATTCCTTATGTAGTAGATCTCACCAACTATAACCTGTCATATGAGAGAAATAGATTAAGATATCAGATAATTCCTCTAATAAAATCTGTTTATGGGCAGTTGCTTGACACAGTTATGAACTTTGGAGAAATTGCACTACGAGAAGATGAATTTCTTGATAAAGTTGCGGCAATTGAACTTCAAGGAATTAGAATACAAAATGAAGAATATTCGTTGAAATTATTTGAAGCACTACCTCTATCGATCAAACGACGTATTTTAATGAAGATTTTAGGAGATGCATCATCGTTTGAAAGAATAGAAAACATTTTGCAGTTTATGGAGGGCTCTCAAAAGAAAATAAGTATTGGAGAAGATTTATATATTACAAAAACCAAAAACACATTTTTCATCGAGCATGGAACTCCTTTCACAATCGATTCGTGTTATGTGCTATCAGTTCCAGGTAAAACTGTTATCCCCGAGAGTAGTATCGAAATAGTTTCGGAAGTTGTTGAACCAGATTATAAATTTAACTTAAAGGACAAAAACATCGCTATCTTTGATATGGATCAATTAAAGTTTCCGCTTATGGTAAGATTTAGAAAAGAGGGGGATATCGTAGAAATTGAAAATGGACATAAGAAACTTCAGGACATATTTGTTGATATGAAAGTAAGAAGGGATTTAAGATACAAAATACCAATCCTTGTAGATAACGAAGGAAAAATTCTATGGGTAGTCTCCGTAAAGAGAAGTTCAATAGCAAAAGTAAACGAAAGTACAAAGAAAGCGCTTCTTTTAAGAATAGTTCCAATAAAATAAAATTTATGATATAATTATCGTATGCATGAAGATATTGAAGAGATTCTCGTATCCGAGAGTGAAATAAAGAAAAGAGTGAAAGAGTTAGGAGAAGAGATTTCCAAAGATTATAAAGGGAAATTTCCTCTCTTCGTATGTATTTTGAGAGGAGCATTTGTTTTTCTTGCTGACCTCGTTAGAAATGTCGATATCCCCATTTCTGTCGATTTTATGGCTATTTCAAGTTATGGTGGCAAAACAGAATCAAGCGGACAGGTAAAAATCCTGAAAGACCTCGACACACCAATTGAGGATAGACATGTTCTTATTATAGAAGACATAGTGGACACAGGACTTACTATGGATGCCGTTACGAGATTGCTCAAGACAAGAAAGCCAAAAAGTATAAAGATTTGTACGCTTCTTGATAAAGTAGAAAGACGAATTATTAATGTTAAAGTTGATTATTATGGCTTTAGAATTCCAAATAGTTTTGTTGTTGGTTACGGACTTGACTATGAAGAAAAATATCGAAATTTGCCTTATATAGGCATCTTAAAAGAAAGAGTATACAAGGGAGGTAAATAATTTAAATGGCACCAAAAAATAATAACAATCTAAAAAATACATTAGTAAGAGAAGCAATAGGATGGGTACTTTTAATTGTTGTTTTGTTCTTTGCTTCTAAATTCTTAATTAATGGTGGTAATTCAGCACCAGAAACTATTCCTTACTCACAATTCTTAAGTTATATCGATCAAAAGGAATTTACCAGCGTAATTATAAAGACGCAGGACAATGTAACAACACTCGTGATAGGAACCCTCAAAGATGGAAAGCAGGTTCAGGCAAGGACTCTTCCATTTTCCACAGTTCTTGAGGACAAGCTCGCCCAATCTGGAATAACTTATGATATTCAGTCATCGAGTTCAACCTTTACAACTCTTTTATGGAACATAGTCCCATGGATTGTAATTATGCTTATATGGTGGTTTTTAATGCAGAGAATGCTTGGTGGTGCTTCTTCTTCATCCAATCAGGCGTTCAGTTTCGGAAAAAGTAAGGCAAAACTTTTCTTAGACAACAAACCACAAATAACATTTAAAGATGTAGCAGGGGCAGATGAAGTTAAAGAAGAAGTTAAGGAAATAATAGAGTTCCTTAAAAACCCGAGGAAGTTTACAAAATATGGAGCAAAAATTCCAAAGGGAGTTCTCTTGGTTGGACCTCCAGGATGTGGTAAAACGCTCATTGCAAAGGCAATTGCAGGTGAAGCAGACGTTCCATTCTTCTCTGTTTCTGGTTCTGAATTTGTTGAAATGTTTGTTGGAGTCGGCGCTTCACGTGTAAGGGATCTTTTTGACCAGGCAAGAAAATACGCTCCATGCATAGTCTTCATTGACGAAATTGATGCTGTGGGAAGATACAGAGGAGCAGGCATTGGTGGTGGGCATGATGAAAGAGAGCAAACATTGAACCAACTTCTTGTAGAGATGGATGGTTTCGACCCACATACAGGAATTATCGTAATTGCTGCAACAAATAGACCTGACATCCTCGATCCTGCTCTTTTAAGACCAGGCAGATTTGATAGAAGAATTGTTGTTGGTCTTCCAGACACAAAGGAAAGAGAAGAAATTTTAAAACTGCACGCAAGAGGTAAGCCCCTTGCAGAAGATGTAAACCTTACAGCAATTGCCCAGCAAACAGCAGGTTTTACAGGAGCCGATCTTGAAAATCTTCTTAACGAAGCAGCCCTTATTGCAGTGAGAAAAGGGCAGGAAAAAATAACCCAGAAAGAAATTGAAGAGGCAATAGACAAGATAATAGCAGGACCAGAAAAGAAGTCGCTTGTTCTATCCGATGAAGAGAAAAAAATCGTTTGCTTCCACGAAACTGGACATGCAATTGTTACAACTGCACTTCCTTCTGGCGATGTAGTCCATAGAATTTCAATAGTTTCAAGAGGTATGGCTCTTGGATATAATGTGCAACTTCCAGAAAAAGATAAGTATCTCCAGAAGAAAAGTGAACTTATAAATAAGATTGCAGCACTTTTAGGTGGACGTGCAGCAGAAGAAATTTTTATAGGAGAAGTTTCTACAGGTGCTGCAAACGATCTTGAGAGAGCAACAGATATTGCAAGAAAAATGGTTCGTGCATATGGTATGTCAGAGAAACTCGGGCCTCTAACATTTGGCAAGCAAGAAGAACTTATATTCCTTGGAAAGGAACTCGGAGAACAAAGAGACTATAGCGAAAGGACCGCAGATCTTATTGACGCAGAAGTTAAGCGGTTTGTAGAACTTGCATACAACAAAGCAAAAAAGGTTATAGAAGCAAACAAAGACCTCGTATTTGAAATAGTTGAAGTTCTTAAAGAAAAAGAAACACTTCAAGGTGATGAACTTAAGAACTACCTCTCAAGAGTTAGAAAAGAAGCAGAACTTAATCTTGAAAGCGTTTGAGGTTCTCTATAGACACTTTGGAAGGCAGAATTGGTGGCCTGCGGAAACTCCTTTTGAAGTAATTGTTGGAGCAATTTTAACTCAACAGACTACATGGAAAAATGTTGAGAAAGTGATTTCAAGATTAAAAGGGCTTGGGGTTTTAAATCCTCTTGCCCTTTATAATTTGAGCGTTGACGAACTTGCACAACTTATAAAAGAATCGGGATTCTATAGATTAAAAGCAAAAAGGTTAAAGAACTTCCTTAAATACTTCAAACAGTACAATTTTGATCTCGAACAACTGAAAAAGAAAAGCTTGCAGGAGTTAAGAGAGGAATTGCTTAATATCGACGGCATTGGCAAAGAAACGGCTGACTCAATTTTACTTTATGCGCTTGATAAGCCAATTTTTGTCGTAGATAACTATACAAAAAGATTCGGCTATAGGTTTGGAATATTGAAAAAAGACTTAAAATACGATGATATAAGGAATATTTTTGAGGAAAGTCTAAAAGGCAAAACAATCAATGAAACCATTGATAATTTTAAAGAGATGCACGCTTTGATTGTAGAATTAGGCAAAAATTTTTGCAAAAAGAAACCGGACTGTTCCTCTTGTCCGCTCATAAACGATTGCGAAAGGAAGGGGTTAGAAAATGAGTACAGTTAGAATTGTTGAACAAAAAGATTATGAACTTGATACTTTAAAAGAGAAATTGTTGGAAGTCCTGGACTGGTTAAATTTTGACGAAATTAAAGATAAAAAAATTGTTGTTTTCTTTGATAATATGCTCCCAAATATTAATCTTTTAAAAGCATTAAACAATATTTTAGTTGATAAAGGTGCAAAAACTGTCGAATTTGGAACATCAATTATTTTGCCTAACCAAAATGAGCTTTGGTCTCTTTTCGAAGCACAAGGTTTAAAATTCCATGATTTTAGAAATGAACCATACGAGGAGTTTGAGGTAGATTTAAAGGCTAAAAAAACACAGCATTTTTTGGGCTACCAAATTTTATCTCCAGGGCAGTATCAGATGGAAAAATCTTTTGAAAAGTCAGATGTTTTCAAAGTTAGGACACTTAAAAAAGTCTTCATTCCAGAAACTGTTGCTGAAAGTGATTACATAGTTCCTGTGGTTAAATTAAAAGATTCCCCAGTAAGTAAGATTGGCGGCTTTCTAAATTCATTACTATATTTGGTTCCAACAAATTTGAGATCAGAAATATTCCTTAGAATACTTTCTGCAAAATTTGGGGATGCATTGCTCGATGTATACGGTGTAATTAAAAATTCCATTCTTTTTGGTGTTGTGGACGCAGTAGAAGGAGAACTAACAAATAGTGAAAAAGATAAATTCGGACTTCTTATGTCGTCAAAAGATCTTCTTGCGCTGGACTCCGTAATTTCAGTCCTTATTGGATTCCGTTCTTCAGATATAGAAACGAACAAATTAGGATCAATTTACGACCTAGGGCACGGACTTTTGAAGGAAGTAGTAATTGATGGAACAGATTTCCTCAAATTGAGAAAAGAACTTGTTAGGAAGATGAATTTTTCAAAATTTTATGAAAGAAAGTCCTTTCCTACTATAAAGGGGCAGGATAGAGAGTTTGACTATATCGGTCTATACTGCCCCACTGGCGCAATCGAAAAATTAAACTCAAAATATAGCATAAACAAGTCAAAATGTATTAAATGTAACTTTTGCATCGAATTAGCACCAAAATTATTTAATACATAAAACTTATTAGAGACTTAGTGATACATTAAAATAAACAGAATATCCGCAAGTATTATTTCAAGGATAGTAATTGGTGCAACCTTTTTAATGTATTCTCCCCAGCTCACTTCAATTCCAGCATTCCTCAATATAGAAAGTCCAACAACGTTTGGAGTTGCTCCAATAGGAGTTAGATTACCTCCGACATCCGTTCCAAATGTTATAATGAGTCCCATAGAAAGCAAACTTACTGGAACTTTCCCAGCAAGTGCTTTTATAAGAGGAACCATAGAAGCTGCAAAGGGAACGTTATCAATAAATCCGGATAGTATAGAAGAGGTCCAAAGTAATACATTTTTTGTTATTAAAGCGCTACCTTTGGCAAAAGACACGATAACATTTGCAAGAGATTGGATTACACCCGTAACTTCGAGAGCACCGATGATTATAAAAAGTGTTGCAAAAAATACGAATACTTCCCAATCAATCTTTTCCCATATATCTCCTACTCTATGGCCATTTAATAGCAGGACAATCGTTGCACCTATTATTCCAACATGTCCAACCGTTATTCCAAGTTTCTCATGAATTATGAGCAATAAAATTGTAATTAAAAAACTAAAAACACCAGAATAAAACATATAGATATTCTTGATACTTGAGTATGGTTTAATTGAGTTTACATAATCCATTTCAAGAGTTTTTGCTTTTAAAAAATCATTCCTATTAGCAAAATAGAACAAGTATGCGTTCAAAATAAGTAAAACAAATACTAAAGGTGCCAGATATATAATATATTGTGCAAGTGTTATACCCAACCCCGTTCCAAGGATTATATTAGGTGGGTTACCCATAAGCGTAGCGCTTCCACCAAGGTTTGAAGAGGCAATTTGAGATAGAACAAATGGTACAGGGTCCATATTAAGTTCCCTTGCAGTCTGGATGCTCAATGAAGCCATGAAGAGCATTACTGTTATACTACCCATAAAAGCAGACAGTATACCAGTTACGATAGCTAAACTAATAAAAACTGTCATAGGTTTCCCTTTTGATAATTTTATCACATAAGCACTTAGTAAATCAAAGAACCCACTTTCAACAAGTACGTGCACAAGGATATACATGCCAAGTATAAGACCCATTGCTTCCCAGTTTATAAGGGAAACAACCTGAGTATCTTTAAGTATACCAAGTATAAATAGAAGTACTGTGCCAGCTAATGTTACTATAGTTCTTGGCAATAAGTCAGCAATTATCAAAGCGTAGACAAAAACAAATATTAAAATAGATGTTAAAGCATGATTATTCATTTTAACCTCCTATACTAATCGCAAATTAGAAGTAATGGCTTTGGTAAGAAAGCTATGAGTAATTTCAAAGTCGCGTCTAATGAAAACGGCTTAAATATAGTTCTAAGTTTGTAAGATGGTCTTGGCGAACCCCTCGATCCTATAATGATATCGGAAAAAGACGATCTTTTCAAGATCGAATTTATTTCACTTTCTTCTGCATAAGTTATCGTAAAATCTATATGGAAATTACTTAAAAGTTCTTTTACACGCTCTGCAATTTTCTCTTTTGGTTCTCTTAAAATTAGTGCTTCGACCTCAGAATCCCAAAAAGATGCAAGTTTACCAACTTCAACTGTTGCAATTTCGGAATACTTACTCCCTGTTGTAGGGTGTAAAATCTTTGGCGACCTTTTTATTTCGAGACGCTCGTTTAAAAGTAAAACAGGAATATGTGAGTTAATTAGAAGCCTGTATGTTGTTCCACCTATTTTTATCTTATTTACGCTTATTCCCGCATGAGTTTCGAGAACTATAAGGTCTATACCTTTTCTCTTTGCATAACTCAAAAGGACAGAAACAGGCTCTCCTTCAATTACCTCTGTTTGAAATTTTGCTTTTTTCTCTTCCAAAAGTAATTCAAGGCGGTTCAAAGTTTCCTCTGCAAGAGACTTCATTTCCCTAAAGACCGTTTTTGTATAATAACCAGAAAAAGGACCAAGATTTACAACACTTAGTAAATACAAAGTAGAGTCAGGGAAAAGATTGTAAGTATACTCAACAACATCATCCATAACCTCAGAGTTATCAACAAGAATCAAAATTTTCTTATACATTTCTAAAACCTCCTTCTATATAATTTTAGCAAAGATAAAATTTTTTGCAACTTTTTTCAAAATAACTGCTATAATATATTTAGGAAAATTAATAAATCTGAGGTGGAAAAAGTGAAAAGCGGAATTGTTACAATTTTAGGAAGACCAAATGTAGGAAAATCTACTCTTTTAAATTACATTGTCCAGAGAAAGATCTCTATAGTAACGCCAAAGCCTCAAACAACCCGGTTTAGAATTTTAGGTGTTAAAAATCTAAAAGATGCACAGATTGTATTTGCAGATACGCCTGGTTTTCACCTTGCAAAAAGTGCATTGAACAAATATATGGTTAATGTGGCTTTGAAAAGCCTCGAAGGTGCAGATGTTGTTTATTTTATGGTTGAGGTAAATGACTATATTGGAGAAGAATATCCGGAAATGCTAAAGCACCTAAAGGACCTCACAATTCCTGTTTTTCTTGTTATCAATAAGATTGACATGTATAAAGAAGAAGACATCAATAAAACAGAGGAAGTTTTTAGAAGTCTTTTTGATTTTAAGGAAGTTTTTAGAATTTCAGCGCTTACTGGAAAGAATGTGGACGCATTAATTGAAAAAACTGTTGAGTATCTTCCTGAAGGGCCTGCATACTTCGACGAAGGAGAAGTTACAGATTTGCCGTTTAATCTCCAGGTTGCAGAACTTATAAGAGAAAAACTATACCTTCTTTTGAGGCAGGAGTTACCTTACGAGACCGCTGTTACCGTTGAAGAAGTAAAGGAAAGAGAAAACGGCGTTCTTTATATTAGCGCCATAATCCATGTTGCAAAAGAATCCCAGAAAGGCATAGTAATCGGTGCAAATGGTTCTATGATTAAAAAAATCGGAACAACAACGCGCCTTGAACTTCAAGAGATCCTTAAAAAGCCAGTTTTCCTTGAATTGCAAGTTAAAGTGGAAGAAGACTGGCCTAAATTAGAGAGTAAACTTAAGAAATTAGGATATATAATTGAATAAAAAGGAGGTCGTGATGGGTATCGAAGAGAATTTAAAATCTTTAGGATTAACCTTACCAAAACCAACAAAAACTCTTGGAAGTTATGTTCCCGTTGTAGTCACAAACTCAAAACTTCTTTTTTTCTCGGGAGTAATCCCAGTTGAAAATGGTGAGGTAATAAAAGGAAAATTCGGAAGAGAACTAAAATTAGAAGATGCAAAAAAACCTGCTCAATTGATAGTTCTCTCAATCCTTGCAAATATAAAAGAAGTAACAAACGATTTTGCCAAAGTAAAACAAATTGTAAAGATTGAAGGGTTTGTAAATGCAACAGATGACTTCGAAGACCATCCTAAGGTAATGAACGAAGTTTCTAATCTCCTCGTAAGTGTATTCGGAGAAAAGGGAAAACACTCGCGCATTGCTATAGGCGTTAATTCACTGCCAATGGGTGCTTGTCTTGAGGTTTCCGGCATTATTGAATTAGAGTGAAGGAATAACAAGCACTGGGATTTTAGAAAGCCTTATAACATTTTGAACAGTGCTTCCTATTAGTGTTGGAGTAAATCCTGCTCCGGTAGATGCTATTACTATTAACTGAGCTTTTTCTTCTTCAGAAATTGAAACAATTACTTTGGATGGAATTCCAAATTCCACCCTTGATGTTACCTTCAAACCGTTTTCTTCAAGTTCCTCTTTTATATATTTCATTCTTTCAAAGTTCCTCTTTCTATACTCCTCAATCTCGAGTTTTGAAGAACTTCTGGAAGTAAATTCCTCATATTCAAGTACATTTACTACGACAACTTCTTTTAAACCAAAATTCTTAAGTTTAACGATGTAAGAAACAACTTGTTCACTAAACTTAGAAAAATCAAATGGAAATACGACTTTTTCAACCATTTCACTCTCCTACTTCAACAAAATTAATCCCAATGTCCCCAAAATAATGCAGTATATTGAAAAGACATAAAATTTGGTCTTCTTAATGAGAGGGAAAAATATCCAAAGGCTTATTAATCCTACAACAAAAGAAACCAGGGAGCCAACAAAAAGGTCTGTAACAGTAAAGCCCGAAAAATTCATTTTTCTAACCTCAAGAAGAGAGGCACCAAATATTACAGGGATTGCTACAAGAAATGAAAATTTAGAAGCGCTTTCCCTGTCCATTCCAGAAACAATTCCTCCAGTTATTGTGGAGCCTGATCGGGAAATACCAGGAGGGAGCGCTAAAATTTGAAAAACTCCAACAATTAGCGCATCCAATGCCGTGATATTTTCAAGTGTTTTTCTTGATTTTTCAGATAAAATACTTCCAATAATGAGAAGTATTGCAGTAATAAAAAATAGATAGGAAACGGTCCTTGGGTTAGAAAACAAAAGATCAACCTTATCAGATAATAAAACTCCTGCAATTCCAGCAGGAATTACAGCAATAATAATCAAAACAAATAATCTTAAGTAAAATTGCTCTTCTTGAGTTCTCCTACTTTTAAATATTGAGAAGACACCTTTCAACAGTCCCCAAACTTCTCTGTAGAAGTAAACCAAGAGCGAAAGCAAAGTTCCAGCATGAAGCCCCATTGTAAAAGCAAGATTGGGAGGGTTAAGATGAAATAATGCTGGAATTACAACAAGATGTCCCGATGAACTTACCGGTAAAAATTCTGTAGCACCCTGGATTATTCCAAGTATAATTGATTCAGTTAATCTATTCATTTTTTACCTCCACTGAATTATAGCACAAACTATTTAAAAATAAAAGGTTTAAGAGTATAATTAATTGGAGGTGGGATATGAAAAAGATAGCAGTTTTGATTGAAGACAATTTTAATGAGTTCGAGTTGATTTATCCTTACTACAGGCTTAAAGAAGAAGGCTTCCAATCGGTTCTTATAGGTCCACAAGTGAAAACTTACCACTCTAAAGTTGGGCTTGAGATGAAGGCTGAAGCATCTATTGATGAAATAAACTTTGACGAGTTTGACGGAGTAATAGTTCCTGGAGGATACGCGCCAGACTTGCTTAGAAGAAACGAAAAAGTACTTGCTTTTGTAAGGAGGATGTTTGAATCCAACAAACTTGTTGGAGCAATTTGCCATGCAGGTTGGGTTCTAATATCAGCAAAAATCGTAAATGGAGTTACAATGACTTGTTTCTACTCTATAAAAGACGATGTAAAGAATGCAGGCGCAAAATATGTCGACGAAAGTGTAGTTGTTGATAACAATTTAATAACATCGAGACAACCTTCTGATTTGCCAGACTTTATGAGAGAAATAATCAAGTTTTTGAAAAAATGAGTGAAATTTTTGTTAGTGTTATAGAAGGAACAAAAATAAAAGTAATTAAGGGCGACATCACCGAAGAAAATGTCGATGCAATAGTAAACGCTGCAAATTCTTATCTGTCTCATGGAGGTGGCGTTGCCCTTGCTATTGTAAGAAAAGGTGGAAGAGAGATTCAAAAAGATAGCGACAAAATCGTAGAAGAAAGAGGTCCAATACCCGTTGGAGAAGCCGTAATTACAAAAGGGTACCGATTAAAAGCAAAATATGTAATTCATACTGTTGGACCAAGATTTGGCGAAGGTAATGAAGAAGAGAAACTAAGGAATGCAATACGAAGTGTTCTCAAATTAGCAAAAGAATACGGCATAAAGTCTATTTCAATTCCTGCGGTAAGTTGTGGAATTTTTGGGTTTCCAAAAGACAAAGGAACGAAAATTATAGCAGATGAAGTACTAAAGTTTATAAAAGAAAATAAAGGAGTATTAGAAGAGGTTCATTTTATAGGTATCGACGAAGAGATAACAAATCTTTTTAAAGAGGCTTTAGTCAATGGTTGAAATTTATACTGATGGCGCAAGCAGAGGAAATCCAGGAGAATCTGCGGTTTCCTCTGTATTTGTGCTGGATAATAAAGTCATTCTGGTATATAGTGAATATATAGGGTTTGCTACAAATAATGTTGCGGAGTACACGGCAATTTTAAAAAGCTTAGAGAAAGCAAAGGAAAGAAATTTCAAAAGAATTAAAGTCTTCTCTGATTCACTTCTTGTCGTTTCCCAATTAAATGGAAGATACAAAGTCAAATCAAAAGACCTAATGCCATACTTTACATCAATAAAAAATATCCTAAATGAGTTCGAAAATATTTCTTTCGAACATGTCCCAAGAGAATCAAAATACACAAAAATTGCTGACTATCTCTGTACTTTAATACTAGGTCCTAAATAAAATTCACGGAAAAACATATTCAATTGTGATCTTCTTCTGCTTGTCATCCCATGATACTGTGCAGCCAATCTGTTCAGCAACAAAACGAAGCGGGACCATAGTTCTATCGTTTATTATTAAAGGTTTAACGAGCGGATTAGACGGATCAATTGGAACTTCAATTCCATTAACTTTTGCAATATTATTTCCTATTTGAAGACTTATTGATTTATTATTTATGTTTATCGTTACTATTTTATTAACTGTATCCCAACCTATACTTCCTCCTAATTTTTCTACTATTGCTCTTATGGGAACGACGGTTCTATTCCACCCTGATATAATTGCTGGTGCAGTCCCTCTCCCAGGATCAATTTCTTCAGCAACACCATTTACGTACATAATAGGATTTCCGACTTCAAGGACTATCGTTAATTTTAACTTGCCAGTGAATTTAATATTCTTCTGGATAGTGGTCTCTTCACCAGTTTTTGCTTTAGATACTACTATTAAATTTGTTTGGTAACTTGAGAGCGTTAACTTATATGTAAAACTCCCATCACTTTGAACAGAAACCGGCATACCATTTACATAAACTGTGCAATCAGGCGTTGTTTTGCCTGTAACTGTAATCGTTTGGACTGAAGTCGAAAAGTTATCAGGTATATTTACAGTAAGCAAGGGTGTAACGGTTATTCCACCAGGAAAGATATTTTCAAATTGTTTTACTTCATCCGTAACAGCAGAGTAATTAGCTTCCGTAATTTGTAATACAGCACTTCCAATATTTAGACCTTTAAAAGAAAGATAGCCAATTTTAGATGTATTTAATAGATAATTCTCTTTTGGGAATTCAACCATTACTGTAATGCCGTTATCAATCTCTTTAGTAAGTATAAGTGCATTACTAAATTGAGATTCCGGTTTAAAACTATCAAATGCAACCTTATTTTTGTCAAATATTAAATCAAAAGCAATTCCCCTTATACCCGAAGGGTTTTTAATATAAAGTGGAAGCAGAATGTTTCCTCCAACTTGAACCGAACCTTCATCAATAAAAATTCCAGGTTGCAAATTGGAAGTAACGCTTATTATAGAATTAGATATCATTGAGTATTTAAGATTTGAGGAAGTTACCTTAAAAATAACCTGTGTTGAGTCACCATCTTTTGCATCTTTACTTTCTACAAGAACCCTTACTCTTTTAGAAGTATTTGGAAGAAGCAAGAATGTGTTACTTGAATCAAAAATGGTATATTTAAATGAGTTTGCATTTGTTAAACTTACGGAATATGTATAAGAGTCAGTCTTTAACCCAGTATTAGTGACAGTGAAATAAATGTTTACAAAGTCTGAATGAGAAATGCTTGCTTCTTCTGGGAACGAACTAACAGAAAATGAATAATCAAGATATTGCTTTTTTACCTCAAAAACCCAGACAATATTATGAAAGGCATCAGATGCAATAATGTGTGAATTCTCAATCTCAATTGAAGTAATACCAGGATAGTTAGGCTCAGTTTCAAATAAAGGTGTACCATTATTAGTGAATACTGTTATCTTACCATTCTCAGTATTTGCAATATAAACATTATCATCTTTGTCAATGTCAAGATCTTCAGGAATATATAGTTTAAAATTTCCTTTTCCGGAACCGCCAAACTTCATAAGTTCTTTGAATGTTGAATCATACACATGCACCATATTATCATCAAGGGATGTAATAAAGGCTTTTCCTTTTGAATCAAAAGCAATTCCCGAAGGGAACTTACATACGCTAAAACTACCAACAATTTTAAAATTGCTATCCAGTTTTAGCACCTGACCATTGTCCTGTGAAGTTACCCAGTAATAACCGTTAAAAAGCAAAATTTTCTTTAGCAAACCAAAATTTGCATTAAGGATGTTTTGTTTGAAAGCTCCTGTTGAACTAAAAACAAGAATTTGATTATTGCCAATAGCAAGGATGTTTCCTCTTTTGTCGGAATATATCGATGTTAAAGAAGGTAGGCTTTGACTTCCAATTTTCGTTATTCTAAGAATAAGAGTCCCATCAGAACCAAATTTCAGAATTTCACTCTGGTCAAGGTTGCCTCTGTTAAGAACCCAGGTATAACCGTTTTCATCAAGAGTTGCACCGACTGGATTTAGCAAAATACCCTTGCTTGAATCTCTCACAAAGTCTTTTTTGCTTACGAAATATCCTGAGGTATTAAATACCGAAAGCCTTGTTATAAGAGGATAGCCAAATGGCGCATCAGAGTTGGATTGTAAATAGAAGAAATAGCCAGAATCAAAAACATAAAGAGAGTTAGTCGAAGAAACAGCAATACCAGCAGGTGTAAGAAAAGCACCATCTGGAATAGATGATGTGCTATTTGAAAGACTGCCAAAAGAGTTTACAAGTTTGTAATTAGTATCGAATACAAAAATTTTGGGGTTGCTTGAAGAGTTTGGATTTAGCCCTCTATCAACAACATACAGATATCCTTTAGAGTCGGTTGCAGAGTCTGAAGGAAAAGTTAACACATCATCTCCAAAAGCCTTTACTAAATTAAGGTTCAAATCAAAAACGTAAATTTTTTTCTCTTTACCTGAAATGGCAAAGATATTTCCTTTTGTATTAGAAGAAAGCCCTAAAGGAGTGGCTATATTGACAGAACTTAAAATTTTTCCATTAGAATCGAGTTTAAATAAAGTATTCGAGAAGTAATCAGAAACAAATATATAATTTGAAGCAACAGTAACTCCTATAGGCGATGTGAAAGAAGAATTCTTAATACTTTTTATGAATATCCCGCTTTTTTCGTAAATCCTTATTTCCTTTCTAAAGGGGTCGGTTATATAAAAATTGTTGTTCGCAAAAGCAACATCAGTTGGATATGTAAATTCCTTTAGAGATCCAAAGGAATATTTTTCTTGAAGCAATGGACTAAGAATATGAATACGTCCGTAAGCATTATCAATAACTGCAATAAGACCGTCATCTGTAACTGCCATACCCTGCATTGGGAAAATGTATCTTGTATCATAGTCACTTTCAAAGAAATTTACTTCCGCAAGCGTCGCACTTCCGATAAAATCGCCCTGAGGAATCCCAATTTCAGCTATTGGATTAATAGAATCTATAGTATAAGCATCTACTCTATTCAGAATAAAAAAATTCGATACAGTTATTAAGACTAAAAATAGCAAAACGACTTTTCTCATATCGCCTCCTTAAGGATAAACTTCCCCAAAGTGCTTTGCAAAAATAAAGAAATCATTTTTATCAACTATGCCGTCGAAGTTCAAGTCACACTTAGGATTAAAATTCTTGTTATCCTTAGTTAAACCAAAGGTTGCCTTAAAAATGCTTGCATCCTGAGAGTCTACTCTTTTGTCTCCGTTAAAATCGGCTATTTTTGCGTAGTCAGATATAAGATACTTAATTCCGTTCACATAGAATACTTCATCTGTGTCTGAAGAAGGTCCATAAATATCAATAAATCCGCTGCCATTTTCTAACGCTTTAAAAGAAAGTTTTAGTTGCGTTGTTGTTACCGGTGAAACGGATTGAATTTTTATAATAACCCCATTTTGCGAGTCACTACTATCTACTGAAATATCTCCCTGAGAAACTAAGATAGAAGATAAGGCAATCTTAGTTTTATCGAATCGAAGTTCAAAACTTAAATTCAAAAATTGCTTTGTTGCATTAATATTCAAATTAACAGGTAGAATATCACCCTTATTCATTAACGGAGCGTAGTTTGAAGGTAAACTCATTGAAATAGTACCAGTTACTCCGAAGTTAGATACTGAAAAACTTCCGCTTTTAACAAAGGTTTCAACAGTAGGGTATACATTTTTACTATTTTCGTCATCATTTGCTTCAATAAAAGAAATCTTGTAAAAATACGTCCCGTTCTGCAGGAAATACAAGCCTCTTACAGGATCATAAGGTGAAAGCGTTATCGAATAGTCTCCCACATATATTGGCGCAACATCAAAGATATCCTTAATAATATTCCCTTTTGCATCAATCACGGAAACTCGTACTTCTTCTGCAATGTTTTCCCTAAACTTATAATTTTCTCCAGTTCCAACGCTCCCTATTCCAACGGAAAACGAAATTTTAGCAGTATCATTTGGAGAAAGGATATTTTTGTCTATCTTTACATTGTATATAGGTTCTTTTGGTTCGTTATCGTTTAGATACACAAAAGGAATATGTAGTTTCTCAAATCCGCTATCAAAGAAAATAAAACCATAAGAACTTATAGTATCAGAGGAAGCAGATAACGAAATGTTGAATGAAAAGGTTGAATTTCCTTTTACTGTTATTGTAGATGGTAAATTTATATTTAATCTTTCGTTGGAACCGAATGATATTGATGTTGAAAAAGTTTTGGAAGTGCTCGAAAGATTTTTTATCGTTAAATTGAAGGTTTTCGATTGTATGCCATTACCAAAGATTAATGATGAAGGGTAAATAATAGCATTAGAATTAATTGCGTTAAATACATCAACTCTTCCAGCACCTTGAAGAGTAGGGGAAAACGGTAGTGAAGATGCGGGATTATATAGTATATCTGCCGTGTTCATAAGTATATACTTTATTTCTTGAGGTGATAAATTAGGTTTTGCTTGCTTAACCAGTGCAACGGAACCTGCAACTACAGGCGAAGCCATAGATGTACCACTCATTTCAACATATGAATTATTTAGATAAGTTGAATTTATATTAACTCCTGGTGCAACAAGATCTGGCTTCAAATAAAAATCCGTCGTAGGACCTGCAGATGAAAATTCGGCAATTTGACCTAATCCAAATTCGTTACTTATCGTAACTTTCTCTTTAATATGCTCTTTCAGAAACTGACCATCGGTAAATGAAATAAAAAGGAAGGGTATGAAATCCGTTCTTGAAGGATTATCCTGCGAAACGAGAGTAATTTTTGGCATTCCACTTACATTATTGTAAACAATGACACCAACTGCACCTGCATCTTTTGCATTTAAGTCCTTATCTCCAAAATAAATCTGACCCCTCTCGATTAGAGCTATTTTCCCTTTAACATCAATACCTTTAAAGTCTTCTTTTCGCCCAAGTCCACAATATACAATATCAAAGTCACCTTCGCTAAAGTCAGGTGATTCGTTTGGGTATTGCCCAATAATTTTTCTCCCAAAAGAGTTAATTATCCCTGTAAGGGCGTCATTCGAAGCACCGACGCCAATTGCAAGATCAACAGAACCAGGAGAGCTAACAGGGTAATTGAAAAATTCACTTGGAACGCCGTTATTTCCGGCTGCAGCAACTACAACAACGCCTGAATTAACAGCCGTCCTCACTGCTTGAGATTCCGGATCAGAAGAAGTAGCTCCTCCATTCTGAAGCCCTATTGAAATATTTACTACATCACACTTGTCTTTTACTGATTGATCCAAAGCCTTTATAATAAGAGAACTTGTTGTAGTAGTGCTATTTTTTGAAAACACTTTATAGGCATAAATTTTTGCATCCTTTGCAATCCCTTTTTCCGATCCTGCAGCAATACCTGCAACATGTGTGCCGTGACCATCGTAGTCCATTGGGTCAGGATCGTTATCAGCAAAATCATACCCACCAACAACTTTTGAATTAGGAAATTTACCTCCACCAAGTTCCTTATGCGTATAATCAACACCCGTATCAATAATGCCTATTTTTATATTCGATCCAGTAATATAATTACCAGAAGCATCTTTTGTTGCATTTACCAAGTCTGACTTTATTACTTTCCTTGTGATATCTCTTTCAAGCGTATAAGTTTTTTCCTCATAAATCCCCTTTATAGAGTTAGAGCTTAGAAGTTCATTGAGAATTTTGCCATCTGCTTCAACGCTTATTCCGTTAACAACATAAAGGAAATCGTAAGTAGTCTTTCCGCCAAACTTTTCGATCATCCCTCTGAAATTTTCATGTTTTTCATTAAGAGATCTTTCATAATTTTCTGTTGGATTGACTCCAATAAGCGAAAGTAATTTATACGAAAGCGTATCTTTATAGTTAAGAATTGATGGTTCGTTAAAAAGAACGATTGCCTTGTAAGTTTTCCCTTCAACGAATTTTGAATAGTTACTTTTTGTCTTGTTTGCTTTTATTGGTGAAGAGAGAGAAAATAAAAACAAAAATACTAAAAAAATCGAGATAATCTTCTTACTAAGTGTATATTTATTTTTCATACTTTATTATACATTTTTTGATTATTTTGCAAAATAAATTATAATACTTTGAAATGGAAAAAAGAGGTATAGACTTACTTATTTTTGACTTCGACGGAACGCTTTTTGATACAACCTTGGATATAGCAAACGCCGTTAACTTTTCTCTCAAGCAATTCGGAAAATCTGAACTAGATCCAAAATTAATTTGGAGTTATACGGGCGATGGCTTACTAAATACCGTAAAAAGGGCTTTTGGTGAGGGAAATGAAGAGATAATAAATAAAGCTTATGAACTAACTTTAAAGTACTATATAGAACATTCAGGAGAAGAATCTATCCCTATCGATGATGTTCTTGAATTCCTTGAAACCGATACCCATAGAAAGGTAATTCTCTCAAACAAGAACCTTGAACCTATGCTAAAGGTCTTAGAAAGATTTAATATTAAGGATAAATTTGAGAGAGTATATGGCTTCGAGAGCCTTCCTTTTGTAAAGCCTGATCCACGAACAATAGATTATATTGTACAAGAGTTAAACCTTCCGAAAGATAATGTTGCAATAATTGGCGATGCAGACCAAGACGCACTAACTGCAAAAAACGCAAACATCAGGTGTTTTATAATTCCTTCAAAACCAATAACTGTTGAATGTTGTTTAATTTTCACTAATTACCATGAACTTGGCATTTTATTGGAAAACTCTTAAAATAAAATAGGAGGCATAAATGGCATATCTTTTGGTAATTGTATTGAACAAAACAGAAAAAATTAACAAGATTCTCGAAAGATTTTTAGAGGTTGATGTAAGAGGAGCAACAATTATCGATTCAATTGGAATGGGAAGAACACTTGAACCCGAAGTTTCTACATTTTCGACACTTCTTGAAATCTTTAATGTAGGTAGTGGTAGATACCCTGAAAACAAAACAATATTTACGGTAATAAAAGAGGAAAAAACTTTACGAGAAGCACAAAGGGTTGTAAGAGAAGAACTAAATGACTTTAAGGAGCCAGGAACAGGAATAATGTTCGTTGTTCCCGTTATAGACTTTGTTGGACTTGCACCTTCCTTAGAAGAAGAGAAAAAAGCAATCGAAGAGAAACGAAAAATAGAAAAAATTATCTAAATTGGTGGAGGCGGCGGGAGTCGAACCCGCGTCCGGGTAGGTAATCTATACTGGCAACTACAGGCTTAGCCATTTTTTGTTATTCACGCTCTAACTCCAAATGGCAGGATTTAGAGCGCATATTCCGACTTGCTACTCTTGTAACAGGCTCGGAAAACCTATTACAAGAGGCTCATGTCCCGACGCTTTGCAAGCCCCATGAGCAAAGACTTTGCAAAGCGGCAGCATAATCTTATGCTGCTAATGCATAACTATAATCGGCGTTTATTTTTTAGCGGCTTTTTTAGGAGGCCAACCGCTATCCTCCGCCTGCTCCAGTACACCTTACCTATCCGTCGAGCCCCAGCGCCCCCATTTTTTACGCCTATATATTATAGCACAAATTTTCGCTTTTTGTTACATCACCTTGCAACTGTTTCTGTTAGAATTATCATTAATAAAATAAAAGGAACAAACTGAATAATATAGCCAATATAAAAGTAAAGTGGATTTGATAATCCAACACTTCCAAGCGCCCCAAGTAACGCACTTAATTCAAATATTACAGTAAGAGAAACTACGACTCCATTAAAATCTAAAACATAGTTAACATTCGTATTTTCTTTATTAGTTAAAGCGAAAAATATGAGAGGTGGTATCATTAAAAATACATAGGAGAGAGGATAAATTGGCAAATTGAGATTCAATAATTCGTTAATAATAAATTTGTTAGCATATGGCAACACAAATTCCAATGCAACTACGATTAAGATTACGATAGTCGAAAAAAGTTTATTTTTTAATTCTTTATCAATAATTATTGAAATGTAAAATAGAACAGAAATAAGTAAAAAAGGCAAATATACAAATAATTCGGTTCTTTCCACTGCAAGAAAAGGCAGACCTCCAAAAACAAACAAAAAAGCGAAGATTATAAAAATATTTGCTATTTCAATTTTCGAGATTTTTCTCTCAAAAGTAAGTAGTATTGCTAAAGCAAAAATTAACGCAAAGTAGAACAATATTACCTCAAAAGTTGGATACGGTGGAAACACAACCTGATTATGAGGCATTAGAGTTTGAAACTCGACTAAATTATAAATGGCAAACAACGCAATGTAAACAAACGCAAATGAAAGCATCTTACTCCTTCCTCTATAGAAGACATACATCAAAAATACTCCAGACATAATTAAATAAGAAATTGATATTATGCTGTATCCAAGAAATTTCAGGTTACATAAAATTAGAACTATTGACAATAAAAGCGATAGAGTTATAAACATTGCTTTATTTAGAAGCCGTTTGATTGGAAATTCTTTTTTATACAAAACAAAGGCAAACGCTAAAATAACTATAACCAAAAAGAACTGCGGAATTATATTACTACTTTCATAAATATTTTCAAAAGTGAGCCCTTCAACTATTATACTTTCGTCCTTATCAAGATCTATTGATTTTATCTCAAATGGACTTAAATCTAAATCAAAAGATCTTTCATTACCTGGAACTCGTGATATTACCTTTTTATGGATATTTTCGCTTGTTCCATTCCTAAAAATTACTGAAACATTGTGAAATGTTGTTGGCTTAATTGTCGTAGTTTCGACATAAAAATTATCATTATGTAATTCAACAAGTCCGATTCCGTTAATATCAAAAACGAGGAAATTCTTACCACCATCACTTATAAATCTTTTATTACCTATACCGCCAATTGTATTTATATTTTGAGGATTTATACTGCCAATTTCTAATTTAACGCTTCCATTTCCTTTAAAAACATAACTTGAAACGGACTTATTGTTAAATTCTGAGACTTCGTAATTTTCAAAATTCTTGGTCTCTTTGTAATCGAGATTATTAACTCTGCTAATTATCATTAGAGATTCTGATATAATAGGTGAGAACTTCGAAAAATCAGCCTCATAGTAAAAATAATCATTGGTTGTAAGATCCCTACCAAACTGAGGAGTAAGTCCATATATAGTGCAGATATCAAGAAAATTTCTAATATCAGTATCATTAAGCCTGCCGTTATAATTTGCAATTACTCTTTTATTTGCGAGTATCTCTCTAACGGTTCTAACTTCGTCAAATCTGTTATCGTTTACGTTTGTTACAAAAACATCACCAACATCCTTGACTAAATTAGCGTTTTCTTTTGTAACATTTGTAAAGACTATTATTTTGTTTCCAATATCTTTTTTCAAAGCACTTATCGAACTCTTAATTACTTTTTCATATCCATAGGTTACCTTATCTGGAAGAGCTATATAAAATCCATCAAAATCAAGAAAAGGATTTTGGTATTTTCTCCTTGCAGCTTTTGTTAAGATATTCGATTGATCTACTATTGTACCTTTCAAAAATTGATAATATGAGGTCAAATCCTTATATGGAAAGCTCAGGGGATCTAAATAGAAGTTTGTCGTTAAGGTGTTCTTCATTTTCGGCGTTCTAACAGGAATTGCTATGTAACCCGTCTTCGTAGACTCATATTTGTATGTAATTACAATTTCAGGTTCACTCTGTTTAACCTCAGTTACAGCCTTTCCATTAGCCTTAAAAAGTGATGCAATTACTGCAAGTAACTTTTGTTGTTCCAAAAGGCTGAGGTTTGAATTTTCCTTGTAAAATTTTACTAAATCGCTAACGTTCGCAGGTTTTGTGCTTTCAAAAGGGTAAAGAAGCAAGTCTAATTTTACAAAAGTTCTTATTCCGTTTTTATACGCTATATTTTCAATATCTACAAGCGAATTTGGGTCTTCAATAAAATAGGAATTTACAGGAATACTGCCATTTTTTATCAAAAAGGTCGAAAGGTCTATATTAGAAACTGAGATCCCCTGTCCCAAGAAGCTCCTATCTATATCTTTAGCAAAAACAGGTGCATTGAAATTGGTTAAAAGTACCATAAAAATAATTAGGATAAAAACCAAAATTAGTTTTTTCATAATCTATTCACCTTCCAAAGAAGTTATACCACAACTAGGCTATTAGTCAAAGATAACAGATAAAATTTTTAGTACATAGAGAGTTTAAGAAGATATAAAGGTTAGAAATAAAAAATGGTGGAGATGAGGGGATTTGAACCCCTGACCCCATGGATGCAAACCATGTGCTCTACCGCTGAGCTACATCCCCACCGATGGTGGGCTTCTCTGGACTCGAACCAGAGACCTCGTCCTTATCAGGGACGCGCTCTAACCTACTGAGCTAGAAGCCCTTACGCTGTATATTCTAATAAATTTATCCTTTTTGTCAAGAGTTACAAGCCCCTGTTCAGGCATTTTTAAATAAATCCTTGTAGTCAAAAGCAATTTCGTATATTTTTGTTACAACTTCTTTTGAGAGTGGTTCTCTTGCTGAAATAGTATCTTTTCCTTCATCCTCAAATGCCATCTTAACAATTTTTTCTATATCGTCTTTCTTTACCCCATACTTTTTCAAAGATTCAAAAGCATCTACTTTTTTCAAATAATGAACAAGCCTTTCGATTGTTTTAGTAGGTGAGTCAGTTGAGAAAATTGCTTTACCAAGTTTTTTCAGCCTATCGGCGTGGATATCTTTTGTAACATATAGAAATGCAGGGAGTAAAATTGCAAGACCTCTCCCATGTGATATACCATAAAGCCCTGAAAGGGGATGCTCAAGCCTGTGAATTGGAAATGGACCACTTCTCCCCGCAGAAGGAATCTGCGATAACGCGAGAGAAGAAATCCACGAAAGGGATTCTCTTGCATCTATATTTTGAGGATCCGAATAAGCTATTTCACCAAAAAACAGGGCTTCTTTCATGAGAGACTCAGAAATCGCATCAGACACAGGAGCATATGCCTTAGAAGACAGATAACTTTCAAGGATGTGCGTAAACATATCAACAACACCGTCAATGGTTTGTTTCGGTGGAATGGAAAGAGTTAAAAGGGGGTCTATGATAGAAATTTTCGGATACAGGTACTGAGACATAATGCCTCTTTTGTGTCTTGTTCGAGTATTTGTAATCACAGATGCGCCGTCTAATTCTGAGCCGGTTGCTGCCACAGTTACAACAGATAAAATAGGCAAAACAACACTATCTACTCTCCTTTTCGGAGGTCTTTCAAGGTAATCCCAAATATGGTTACCGGTCTTAGCGACAAGTGATATTGCTTTTGCAGCATCAATTACACTTCCACCACCAATTGCAATAATGAAATCAACAGACT